>DAOVNC010000338.1 GCA_030630445.1 Kiritimatiellales bacterium
CACCCCGACGTGATCTATTTCGAGCGCGAAAAGGACGACGTCGTCGTCGAGATCGCCATGCAGTATTCCGACGCCTACAGCGAAACCATCTTCACCTTCGCCAACAACATCAATACCATCGAAGGCGGCACGCACCTCTCCGGCTTCCGCTCCGCGCTCACCCGCACCGTCAACGCCTACGCCAAGAACAACAAGCTCATCAAGGACGAAAAGGATGGGATGGGCGGCGACGATATCCGGGAAGGCATCACTGCCGTTCTTAGCGTCAAGATTCCCGACCCGCAGTTCGAAGGCCAAACCAAGACCAAGCTTGGAAACGGCGAGGTGGAAGGGATTGTCCAGCAGATCGTCAACGAGGAGCTCGGCAACTACTTCGAGGAAAACCCGCAGGTTGCCCGCACCATCATCGAGAAGGCCGTGGTGGCCGCCCAGGCCCGCAGCGCCGCCCGCAAGGCGCGCGACCTCGCGCGGAAAAAGGGTGCGCTCGAAAGCGGTGGACTTCCCGGTAAGCTGGCCGACTGCTCCAGCCGCGATCCCGCCCGCACCGAACTCTTCATTGTGGAAGGGGACTCCGCGGGCGGCTCCGCCAAGCAAGGCCGCGAACGCGAGTACCAGGCGATTCTCCCGGTAAAAGGCAAGGTGATCAATGTTCAGAAGGCCCGCCTCGACAAAGTGCTCGCCAACGAAGAAATCCGCACCATGATCACCGCCATCGGCACCGGTATCGGCCTCGACGATTTCAATATCGAAAAGGCACGCTACCACAAAATCATCATCATGACCGATGCCGATGTCGACGGCGCACACATCCGTACGCTGTTGCTGACGTTCTTCTACCGCCAGATGCCGCAGCTGATCGAACACGGCTACATCTACATCGCCCAGCCACCGCTCTACAAAGTCACGCGCCGCAAGCGCGAGGAATATGTCGAGTCCGACGCGCACCTGACGGAGATTCTGCTGAACCTCGGTGCCGACGGCATGCTGCTCGAAAAGCTCGATGGCACCCAGCTGCTCGACACCAAGGGACTGCGCGAACTGCTCGAAAGCATTGTCGCGATCGAAGGCATTGCCGACAAGCTTCGCCGCCGCGGTATTCCGCTACAGCAGTATCTGGCCAGCCGCGATCCCGAAACCGGCGCATTCCCGCTCTACTGCGCCTACATGAACGAAATTACCGCCGATCTCGACATTAGATTGGTATCCGACGATCACGGTCTCCAAGCCCTGTTCGCCGAAGTTGAGGCGGCCAAGCCTGTCATTGAAGAGGTTGAAACCGTTCAAGACGTTGAAATCGTTGAAGGCGAAGAGCCTGCTGAAGAACCCGTCGAAGAGCCTGCCGGGCCAAGCGTGCGCTACAAGGAGCTCTTCTTCTCCCGGCAGCTCAAGGAAGTGGTCGAAAAATTGGAAGAAAGCGGCTTTTCATTCGATCAGGTGATCGGTTCCGAGGAGCCGCAGTTCAACCTCGACGACAAGGGCTCGAAGACCCCCGTGAACTCGCTGATGGAGCTGGCGCAAGCCATTCGGATTGCGGGCAAAAAAGGGATGACCATCCAGCGCTACAAGGGTTTGGGCGAGATGAACCCGCAGCAGCTGTGGGAAACCACGCTCGATCCCGACGAGCGCCGCCTAACCCGCGTCGTGCTCGAAGACGCCGTCAAGGCCGACGAAATGTTCACCATCCTCATGGGCGACGAGGTTGAACCCCGCCGCGCATTCATCCAGGAAAACGCCCTGAACGTCACCAACTTGGATATTTAATGAGTCTTTTTTCAGAATTCCAACAGATCATTGATGTTCTGAACCGCGAGGAGGTTGGCTACGCTCTTTGCGGAGGAATGGCCATGGCAGTCTATAACCTTCCACGGGCTACCATGGATATCGATCTGCTGATTCTGGTGCAGGATTTAGAGAAGGTAAGGCAACTGGCCAAAGGATGCGGCTACACCATCGATACGGGAATATTCAATATTGCCGATGCTAGATCACAAATCTATCGAATGGCCAAGGTTGTTGGAGAAGATGAAGACCCCGTCGTTCTTGATTTGTTGTTGGCTGATGGCGAGCTGAAAGATGTATGGGAAACTCGACAGGAAATGGAATGGGATGGCGGCAGGTTGTCCGTGGTGTCGCGCGATGGCTTGGTGAAAATGAAACGACTGCGTGGCAGTAGAAAAGACCAAGACGATATCGACTTTTTGACAAACAATGAAAGCTGACATGTCCAGCCAAGCAATAACGCGCCGAATCAAGGCCGTTTCCGAGCTTCGGGATTTGTGTCTGAAGCTTGGTAAGGCAAGGCCGATGACCGTCAGAGAAGGCAGTCCTCAATACAGCACGCACAACGATTCTAAAGCGAAAGTGGATTAAGCATTATGGAAAACACAAACGAACGCATTGACCTGATCAATATTGAAGACGAGATGCAGCGCGCATACATCGACTATTCGATGTCGGTGATTGTTGGCCGCGCCCTGCCAGATGTGCGCGACGGCATGAAACCGGGCAACCGCCGCATCCTCTACGCCATGAAGGAACGCGGCTGGACGCACAACAAAGCCTATGTGAAATGCGCGAAGGTCGTCGGCGAAGTAATCGGCAACTACCACCCGCACGGCGACACTGCGGTCTACGACACGATGGTGCGCATGGCGCAGGATTTCGCGATGCGCGGCATGCTCATCGACGGCCAAGGCAACTTTGGTTCGATCGACGGCGACCGCGCCGCGGCCTACCGGTACACCGAGTGCCGTCTCCGCCCGCTCGCCGAGGAAATGCTGGCCGATATCGACAAGGAAACCGTCGATATGCGCCCGAACTTCGACGAATCGCTGATGGAGCCCTCCGTGCTTCCTGCGCGTGTTCCCAATCTGCTCGTCAACGGCTCGACCGGCATCGCCGTCGGCATGGCCACCAATATTCCGCCGCATAACCTCGGCGAAGTCATCGACGGCACCATCCTGCTGATCGACAATCCCGACGCGACGATCGATGAGCTATGCGAGCTGGTCAAAGGGCCGGACTTCCCGACCGGCGGATCGGTCTACGGACTGAAGGCCGTGCGCGACTTCTACACCACCGGCCGCGGCAAGATCAAGATGCGCGGTAAGGCCGATATCGAGGAAGATGACAACGGCAAGGCGCGGATTATCATCACCGAAATCCCTTATGCGCTGAACAAGACGCTGCTGATCACCAAAATGGTTTCACTCGTGCGCGATAAGAAGCTCGAAGGCATTTCCGACATCCGCGACGAGTCCGGCAAAGAAGGCATCCGCCTCGTCATCGAACTCAAGCGCAACGCCGTGCCGAACGTGCTGCTCAACAACATCTATAAGCACACGCAGCTCGAATCCACCTTCGGTTCTATCATGCTGGCCATCGACAAGGGCAAGCCGCGCGTGATGAACCTCAAGGAAGTGCTCAAGTGCTTCATCGATCACCGCTTTGAGGTGATTACCCGCCGCACGCAGTTCGATCTCGATAAGGCCGCCGCCCGCGCCCATATCCTCGAAGGCTACCTGCTGGCGATGGACAATATGGACGAGGTCGTCCGCATTATCCGCGACTCGAAAAACCGCGACGAAGCGCAGGAGCGCCTGATCGCCAAGTTTGGCTTCTCCGAGATTCAGGCGAAGGCCATCCTTGAAATGCGCCTCTACCAGCTCACCGGGCTGGAGCGCGACAAGGTCGAAGCGGAATATGCCGAGCTCAAGAAGCTGATGGAATATCTGCAAGACCTGTTGGATCACCCCGCAAAAATATTTGAAGTCATGAAAGAGGACCTCGAACAGATCCGCGCCAAATACGGCGAAATCCGCCGCACCGATCTATGCATCGATGAAGGCGAGATCAATATCGAAGACCTCATCGCCGACGAGCCGTGTGTGATCACCCTCTCGAACACCGGCTACATCAAGCGTGTTCCAACCGATACCTACCGCCAGCAGCGGCGCGGTGGAAAAGGCGTGATCGGCATGAATACCAAAGACGAGGATTTTGTAG
>DAOVNC010000180.1 GCA_030630445.1 Kiritimatiellales bacterium
AACTACATCCTCAATCCTTAAGGACGTTACGTTAAAGCTTTTTAAAGGGGAGTTCGGTAAAGTAGGACAGTGCTTCCAGCCCGTCTGCACCTGCATCGCCGAACGACTATGGACAGGCTGGAAGCACTGTCCTACTTTTGAAAACTGCGATTTCAAATCCTACCGGCATTCCTGTCAAAATCCCTTAAGTTAGTGCCATTCGGGTCAGCCTGTGAATTTTAGAATTTATCTTGGGCTTTTTTCCTTTCCGCCTCTACTGCCCGCCCACGGAATCGGGTTCGGCTCTCCCAAGCCGCAGGAGTGACCGCTCTACACCCCTCCTTTATTCCCGCGACTAATTTTGCTATAGGTGGGGCATGGCAAGGGAATATTCAGCGAGCTTCCGGTTCTATGAAGAGCTTAACGATTTTCTGCCGCTGCATCGGCGGAAGCTGGAGCATCGCTATGCGTTCAATGGCCACCCAGCCATAAAGGATTCAATCGAGGCGCAGGGCGTGCCGCATACGGAGGTGGACCTGATCGTCGTGAACGGCCAATCGGTCGGGTTCGACTACCCTCTCATGCATGGTGATCGGGCGGCGGTTTATCCCATGTTCGAGAGCCTCGATATTTCCCCCATCATGCGGTTGCGCGAAGCCCCATTGCGGCGAACTGCGTTTATCCTCGACGTCCATCTTGGCAAGCTTGCCCGCATTCTGCGGTTGCTGGGTTTCGACACCCTCTACCGCACCGACTACGACGATCCCGAGATTATCCGCATCGCGCTCAACGAGCAACGCATCATCCTCACGCGCGACCGCCGGATGCTTCACGACCGCCGCATCACCCACGCCCGTTGGCTGCATTCGACCAACTCCGAAGAGCAGGCGCGCGAGGTCATTGAACGCTTCCAGCTAGAACACGCCATCCAGCGCTTCGTGCGCTGCCCCGCCTGCAACGGTTTGGTCGAATCCGTCGGGAAAGAGGCGATCCTCGACCAGCTCGAACCGCTGACGAAGAAATACTATTCCGAGTTTTTCCAATGCCCGGATTGCCGGAAAATCTATTGGAAAGGCTCGCACTACGACCACATCGTCGACAAGCTCAACGCCATCGTCCAAGCGTAGGAACAACGAATGGCACTTCTTGCTCCGGCGGTTGAATGTTAAGACGGTGCGAACTTAATTTTAACCACAAAAGAACGGGGAAAGGGTCGATCCTCGGATTTAAGTATCGCGCACGTTTTTCTTCCTGCGCATTCCCCCATGCAGTTCGGTTTGCTGTAGGTGGGATCGTTGAGTCCGCTTTCCGGTGCAACGAAACCGGGATCGGCGATCCCGTACCGCAGGTGAGTGGAAGCGAATAGCGACCAATCTTCGCCTGCATTCTCCCATGATCTTGGATCTGCGGGCTCATCCCGTGACCACGTTGTCAGGTGAAACGTGACTCACGTGGTGGAACCCGCCTACATTTTCACCGAGCGCCTCCCTAGTACTTAAACATTCTTGACCGATAACCGTTATTCCGCTTTGTTCTTTTGTTTTCTATGGGTGTGGTGCCTGTCGCCACATCCCGAAATCGCAGTTGACAATGGGAACATAAATGTTACCTTATAAATACGAAATCAGGGAATATACCGACGGTAGCGGCTCTCCATTTAGTGACTGGTTTAACGGGGTTGATGCAATGACGGCAGGGCGGATTGACAGTTATGTCCGCCGTATGGAAAACGGCAACTTCGGTGATTCGAAACCGGTCGGTGGCGGGGTGCAGGAATTGCGGATGCATTTTGGCGCGGGCTATCGGGTGTACTATGGGAGGGATGGCGATACGATCATCATCCTGCTGGGTGGCGGATCGAAGCGCAAGTAATCCGTCGATATTGCCGCCGCAAAAACCCGGTGGGCGACATATAAGAATACGAGGTAAAGCAATGGCACTAACCAGAAGCTACAAAGAAACAATTCTAGCTCGGCTCAGAAAAGAGCCTGAATTCAGAAAAGCGCTCTATGCGGAAGCGGTTACCGCCCTGCTCGGGGGCGAACAGAATGTGGCCTTTTCCATGCTCCGCGATCTGGTGCATGCATCGATCACTTTCAAGCGGCTGGCGGAAGAAACCGGCATAAGCGAAAAATCCCTGCACCGGATGCTTGGCGCCAACGGCAACCCAACGATCCAGAACATTGGCAAAATCCTGCAAGCCATCCAGCAAGACCTTGGCTATGTTCCACAAGTAACCGTAAGCGCGGCATGAGTAAAGCCGTCCGCAAGATCGAAGTCGTCGACTTCCCCGCCGTCATCATCGTCGAAAGACAAGCGGGGTCAGACAAGCGGGGTCAGGTCTGGACATTAGATATTAAGGAAAAAGGGGGCTGGATCAATGGCGCTTCCTTAAGGGATGCTTCCACGGGTTCCCTACCGACACTTGGGCGTACGGGCAGGCGAGCCGCCTGCGGTACGATTGCCACTCCGTGTGCCGTACCGCCCAAATTGATTGCTGTTCGCGTCAATTGCCTGCGGGCTTCGGAACCGCCAAGCTGGCGTCGATACGTACCGCAGGCGGCTCGCCTGCCCGTACACCAAGCCCGGGTGGCACCCGAAAAACAAAGGTATCTCTGCCGTGACTTTTTCAGCAGACTACTGCAATCTCCCTTTTTTACCCGTTGTGTGCTTTTTATACTCACATGACGGATTAACTTATTTAAACAAAAGGGTCGCAGCTCATGCTTTCACTTCTAATTTCAGTAATGGTTTCCATCACATTGGTTGGCACCTTGATCGCTTCAGGTGCAAAAACGGGATCAACGGTCTTCCTCGGCATTATCGGATTCATTGCTTCGTTCTTTTTGATCGGATGGCTGGTCCGGAAAAAAATTACGGCTATCCAGAATGAGCTTCAGGAAATCATGAAGGGTGGCCAACAGCGGATGAACCGGAAAGTTCAGCAATTCCAGAGCAAACCCAACGGAAACATTAAGCTGATACAGCGCCAAATTGAGGCGGACCAGAAGGTCATTTATAAAAAGGGGCTTGATTTCACCCAGCGACTGGAGCCCTTCAAAAAGTGGTCTCTGCTGATGGGCAGGCAGATTGCGACCATGCGCTTGCAGTTTCTCTATCAACTCAAGGAGTTTGGCCAGGTTGATGAGATTTTTGCCACCGGAGGAATGTTTAAAGGCCCGATGATGATGGAGCCCATGATGGTGGCCATGAAAATGGCGCGTCAGTACAAAAACCATGATGTGGCGGGTGCCGAAAAAACCTTCAAGCGTCGCGTGAAATGGTTTAGGGGAGATCGTGGCACCCTGCTCTACGGATTGATGACATGGATTCTCGTAAAGGAAGGAGAATCCGAAAAAGCGCGCAAGCTCCTGATTAAAGCGAAAGACGCCACAGGAAATGAAACCTTCACCTTTAACTGGGAACGGCTATCCAACGATAAAGCAAAAAGTTTCTCCAACGAGGGCCTGGGTGAAGAATGGTACGGACTCTATCTGGAAAATCCGCCGACCCCCAAGCAGCAGCGAGTGCGTGGGAACAAAGGGCGCAGGTTTTAGCGCCCGTCCCAACTTCCAATGAAAAACAAAGCGATTCTGCTGCTGGGCCCCACGGGGGCGGGCAAGACGCCGATGGGCGACTATCTGGCGGAACGCGGCCTGTTCGGGCGGCGGTGTGTTCATTTTGACTTCGGGGCACAACTTCGGCAGGTCGCGGAGCACGGCGGTAGCGGACTGACAGCGAACGATATCGCTTTTGTCCAGCGCGTACTGACGGATGGCGCCCTGCTCGAGGATGATACGTTCCATATTGCCCGCACGATCCTGGAGGATTTCATGGGGGAACAGGATGTGGGGATGCAGGATCTCGTTGTCCTGAACGGGTTGCCGCGCCACGCCGGGCAAGCACGCG
Organism: Kiritimatiellales bacterium; assembly: GCA_030630445.1. GTDB lineage: Bacteria > Verrucomicrobiota > Kiritimatiellia > Kiritimatiellales > Pontiellaceae > Pontiella. The sequence continues at coordinate 3,889 of DAOVNC010000180.1, forward strand.
ATGTGGGCAAGGTTATGGACGTGATCCTTGTCGTGGCCCTCGAATGCACGGCGGAGATTGTCCACGAGCGCATTGCAACCAACAGCGGTGGCGACCGCGTGGAGCGCGCTGATGATTCGGTCGCAGAGATTGCCCGCAAACTGGAAATCTATGCCGAACGCACGCGCCCCCTGCTTGAGCATTATCGCTCCGAAGGCACCCCCTGCCGCCCCGTTCCGGTCGGCGTGGAGACCACCCCGGCCGACCTCTTTGGAGAACTTTCCAAATCCGCAATAATCTAGAAACGGGTGCTCCCAAACCTTGTGGATTCCCATTTTCAGGATGTTCCAATGGTTCAACAACCCCTGAATTTTTATATACAATACTATATAAAACAGCCTGAACTGGGTCGATTTCGGGGCAAAATATATCGCATTCTATATATTTAAAATCCCCTTCCAGATGCAACCTTTCGATCAGACCGCTTTATTGACGCTTTTCAGAAGGAGGAAGCTTTCGGTGTTTGAAATGCCGTCAATGGAGGAAAGCCCTTCGGTTAAAAACCGGACCAGCCCATGGTTGGAATCGAGCAGAACTTCCACGAACAGATCGTAGCGACCCGAAAGAAGTGAAACCGACAAGACATCGCTCAGCTCGGAGATCTCTTTTGCCTTGGTTTCAAGCAGCCGGGACTCGATGACGTTTACGCCAATGATCGCCAGTTGCTGCCGTTCAAGCAGGTCGGGATCAATCAAGGCCCGGATTTGGAGGATCCCGGCTTCTTTCATGCGCTGTATCCGCCGCCGAACCATCCCCTCGGACACCTCCAGCGTTCTGGCAATCTGGTTGTTAGGCTGATGGCCCTCCCTCAGGATATCAATGATTTTCCAATCCATTTCGTCTGGCTGCATTCGAAACCTCCCTGCTGAAGTCAGATACAATTTTCGAAGGAAGTGTACTCTATGTTGAATGCGTCCGCAACCGCCGGACAGGTGCAACGCCCCGCATAGGTGTTTAAACCCTGCCGGAGTGCCGGCGAGTGCCGGCAGGCGCTCTCAAGCCCCTGGTCGGCAATCTGCAATCCGTAGGGAAGAGTGGTGCCGGTCAGCGCCAGGGTGGAGGTCAGGGGAACGGCCCCCGGCATATTGGCGACGCAGTAATGCATGATTCCATCGACGGAGAAAACAGGGTCGTCATGGGTCGTCGGACGGGTGGTCTCCACGCATCCGCCCTGATCCACCGCCACATCCACAATGAGCGCGCCGGGCTTCATGAGTTTTAGGTGGTCGCGGCATATGATGCTTGGCGCTTTGGCTCCGGGAATCAAAACGGCACCGATGATCGCATCGCTTTCTTCCAGCACACGCTCGATATTCGCCTCGGTGCTGTAAAGGGTCTTCACATGCATGCCAAAAACATCGTCCAGATATCCCAAACGGCTCGAACTAATATCGAGAATGCTGACATCCGCACCCATTCCAACGGCGATTTTACACGCATTGGTTCCCACCACACCGCCACCGATAATGGCAATTTTTGCCGGAGCCACTCCCGGCACCCCGCCCATCAGCACCCCGCGGCCACCAAATGGCCTCTCGAGATATTTCGCCGCCTCCTGCGTACTGAGGCGTCCTGCAATTTCACTCATGGGTTTGAGGCAAGGAAGCGTGCCGTCTTCCAGCTCAATGGTTTCGTATGCCACACTCTTAACGCCACGTTCCAGCAGGGCATCCAACAGGGTGCGCTCGGCCGCGAGATGCAGATAGGTGTATAAAATCTGCCCGCTGCGAAACTTATCAAATTCCTCGGACTGCGGCTCCTTGACCTTGATGATCATGTCGCACTGCTCAAAGACCGCATCCGCGCCATCCACGATCTTCGCGCCCACGGCGGCATATTGCCCATCCGCGAATCCAGCGCCGACCCCTGCCCCTTTCTGGATCCAGATGGAATGTCCATGCGCTATGTATGATTTGGCACAAGAGGGCGTAAGACCCACTCGATACTCATGCCGCTTGATTTCTTTAACCGTTCCAATATTCATAACTCCTCCAAATTTGTTGTATATTCTGCGAATTATATCTTCTACGGCAGAATATATACGATATTCGTATTTGCAACCCAATTTATTACTATTTTATTCAGGGAGAATATGAAAGGAATCGTGGCTGAACCGGGGGCACTTGCACTTATCCAGCGTATTCGCTATTTAAACCTGAACCGTTTATAATCCCGAGCTACTTCAGGAACAGGAACCCCACATCGGGAATCCATATTATGAAAAAACAGACAGGTATCCCCATGCTGGCCGGATCGGCTAAAAGCACCACGGACATACAATATTTCACGGGCTTTGCGGCACCGGGTCCCTGCGTCAAAACTTTCGAAACATAACCCCCCTCTCTCCATGCCAAGCCCCCCCGCCCACTTTGCGCTGAAAAAAGAAACCCTCACCCGCCACGAGGAAATCTCGCCGGGCGTGTTTGTGATCGGCTTCCAGCGCAAGCAGGGTTTCCTGTCCGGACAGGCGATCAAGCTTGGGATCGACGGCGAACAACCACCACGCATCTACAGCATTTGCAGCGGCGTGGACGACAACGAGCTATGCGTGCTGTTTAATGTGAAGCCCGACGGATTTTTAACGCCAAAGCTGGCGGCACTCAAACCCGGCGATCCCGTATATGCCTCGGCGCCCTACGGCACCTTTCTCGGCACCGATCAACCGGCTTGGTGGATTGCCACCGGCACAGGCATCGCCCCATTCCATGGCATGCTCCGCTCCGGCATGGGAAAAAACAAGGTGCTGGTTCATGGGGCGCGCCACCTGAACGAGTTCTGTTTTGCCGACGAATTTACCGCAGCGCTCGGCGCAAGCTACCACCGCTGCTGCTCCGCCGAAAACGCGCCCGCTGTTTTTTCCGGACGGGTCACCGGGTTTCCCGCCCAGCAGGATGCGCTGCCGCAGGACCAACGATATTATATTTGCGGACAGGCTGGAATGGCCGTAGAAACAAGGGACTTGCTGATCGGAAAAGGCATCCCGTTTGAAAACATCGTTACTGAAATCTATTTTTGACCGCACACGGATATGAACACGAAAACACCCCTCTTTGGAAAAACGCTCGCCGAACTTCAGGCGCTTGCGGCGACGTATGGCCTACCGAAGTTTACCGCCAAGCAGATGGCGGACTGGCTCTACGGCAAGGAAATTTCCTCGATCGATGAAATGACCAA
>DAOVNC010000113.1 GCA_030630445.1 Kiritimatiellales bacterium
CGATGCCGCTGGCGTTAAGGCCGCGCTGTCGTCGTCCGAAACCTTCATCGCCGCCGAGCTCAGCGTCCGCGTCGTCACCCTCCCCGAAAAGGAGGACCCCGACTCGCTTATCAAGAAGAGCGGTGCCGAAGCCTTGACCGTGCTCGTGAAGGAAGCGCCGGCCGCGCTCGACTTTCTCATCGACTGCCTTGGTCGTCGAGAGGATATGAATACCGAGGCCGGGCGCATGCGGGTCGTCAAAGCCACGCTCAACCTCATCCGCCAATGCCCGTCCGCCGCGCGGCGCGACCCGATGATCCACCGCGCGGCCGACCTGCTGCATATTTCCCCGCAGGCGCTCGGGCAGGATTTGCGGAGGGAGCAGCGCAATCAGCGGCCCGCACCGCGCCGCACCGAGGAGGCCGTGCCTGAGGCCGCACCGCCCAAAACCTATCCAAAGGAAGAGATCAGCCTGCTGGAACTGCTCGTCCACCACTATCCCGACGTCCAGTCGCTCGTCCACGACTATCTGCCCGCCGGCTGTCTCGTCGATCCCATCTGCCGCGAACTCGTCGAGCTACTGATGGTCGATCTGCCCGAAACCCTCACCGAAGGATTCCAGGATTTCGATGAGGAGACGCAGAGGGTCATCAGCCGCGTCCAGGTCGAGGAGTCGCGCGTGATCGACGAGGAAACCACGCCGGTTGAGCTGGCGCAACGCTATATCCTGCTCTTCTGGAAGTGGCGGCTTGAGCGGGAACAGGCGGCTCTTTCGCAACGCACGGATCTTTCCAACGAGGAGCGCTTCAAGGAATCCACCCGCCTGCGCCACGATCTCCACACCCTTGCCCAAGGGTGGGGGCACGCCCTCCCCATGCTCGAAGCGCATCTCCATAACGAGAGCTGATTGTTCCGCATATCCGGGCGTCGGGCGTTCTGAAACTATTTTTTCAATGTGACGATTCTTCCTCTTCGGGTGTACCCCCTACGACAACTGGGGAAACAACCAACAGGAGAACGAAAAATGAAGATGAAGCAAATCGTGGTACTCGTAGCTGGACTCGCCCTCGCAACCGTCATGGTTGAAGCCAAGGGTGGCGGCGGAAATGGCGCCGGAAACGGCGGCGGCAAGGGACAGAAGCGGCAGGAATGCTCGCAGGATTGTTCGCAGGATGGCTCCCAGGCCAAGCAGCAGCAGAAAAAGCAGCAGCGCAAACAGGACGGCACGGGTGGCGGCCAAGGCCAGGGCAAGGGTCAAGGCGACGGTTCTTGCAACCTATAGGAACAGATGTATGCAGGTGAGAGAGGGGGAATTTCCCCCCTCTCTTTTTTTTGTTCAGATGTGACGAACCGGCTACAGCACGTGTACTCCCTGAGCAAGCCGGGGAACAACCATGAAGGAGGACTCCATGAGCAGGAGAACACTAATTGCACTGATTATGTGCGGAGTTGTGATGGGATGGATGCAGGACTCCGCGATGGCCAGAAAGGGCAAAGGCGGCGGAAAGCCGGCACCTGTTCCCGTGCTGAGCAAGGCGGAAGCCAGCGACCTGCAGTTTATGCGGGAAGAGGAAAAACTGGCGCGCGATGTCTACGTTGCGATGTATGATGAATATGGGTTGCGTGTGTTTAGCAATATCCCGAAGGCGGAGCAGCGGCACATGGATGCCATTCTCAGACTACTCAACACCTATGGCCTGGAAGATCCCGCAATGGATTCTTCCGGCAAATTTTCCAATGCCGAACTACAGGGGCTGTTCGACACGCTGGTGGCAACCGGACGGCAATCCAAGTTGGATGCCCTGATGGTTGGTGCATTGATCGAGGAGGTGGACATAGAGGATCTTGTGGTGGCCATGAAGAACACGGATAAGGCCGATCTCCTGACGGTATACGGCAATCTTTTGGCCGGTTCGAAAAACCACCTGAATGCGTTTGTCCGGAATATCGAAGCGATCACCGGCGAAACCTACGTGGCACAGCGGATCTCGCAGGAAGAGGTCGACGCAATCCTGGGCCGGTCAGCCTTGGACGGTAGGAAACGACTGGGAAGCCCCCGCGAACGGAGGGGGGCTGTGGTTGGAATTAGCCAAGGTGGCGGCGGAGCATTTCGAACATCGTCTCTTTCTTGACGGGCTTGGGGATGTAGTCGTCCATGCCGGCATCGAGACATTTTTCCCGGTCGCCCTGCATGGCGTTGGCGGTGAGGGCAATGATGGGGATGCGGGTGCCTTCGCCGTTTTTTTCTTCGAATTCGCGGATGCGGAGGGAGGCTTCGTAGCCATCCATGCGCGGCATCTGGCAGTCCATGAAGATCAGGTCGTAGTGAACCCCTTCGGCGACCTTGCGCAGGGCTTGTTCGCCATTCTCGGCGACGTCGACCTCGAACCCACCTTTGACGAGTATGCGCTTGGCAACGGTCTGGTTGACGAGGTTGTCTTCGGTGACGAGGATGCGGCGGGTGCCCATGCTTGCGATTTCGGATGCCTCGATGCGCGGTTGCGAGTCGGCCGGCTGGAGGTCGAGGGCGTAGTCGAGTATGCGCGCGGTTTTGGCTAGGAGGTTGTTGAGGCGAATGGGTTTGACGAGGTTGGTGGCCAGTCCGGCGCGGTCGAGCGAGCGGAAGTCGCGGTTGGTGATGGAGCAGATAATAAACAGGGATAGGTGTTCAAACTCGGGGTCGTTGAAGAAGGGGGTTTCGGAGGCGTAGGCGAGGTGTTCCTCGATGAGGACGATGCGGTAGCGGGTTTCCCGGAGGTTCCCGATAGCGTCTTTGATGGAGGTGGAGATGTCGGCTTTGAGGCCCCAGCGGTTGAGCCATTCGGTGAGGACCTGGCCCATGATCCGCTTTTCGTCGATGACGAGCACAGGTTCGTTGCGGAAGATGGTTTGGTCGATCGCGGTGGGTTTCGGGGCTGGGGTGGTGGGCAGGTTGAGGCGGAACCAAAAGGAGGATCCTTTGCCCAGTTCGCTCTCCATGCCGATCTTCCCGCCCATCAGGGAGACCAGCTGCTTGCAGATGGCCAAGCCAAGGCCGGTGCCGCCAAATTCGCGGGTGGAGGAGGAGTCGGCCTGCGAAAACTTTTGGAAGAGTTGCGGGAGTTCCTCTTTGGATACGCCGATGCCGGTGTCGGTGACATTGAAGTGGATCGTGGTTTCGGTCTCGGTGCCGGCCACGGAGGCGACATCGATGTAGACGTAGCCCTCTCGCGTGAATTTGATGGCGTTGCTGGCTAGGTTTGTGAGGATTTGGCGGATGCGTCCGGCATCGCCCACTACCCACGGGGAGGTGTGTGGGGCGAAGCGCAGGATGAGGTCGATCCCTTTTTCGAGGGCGGTGGGGGTGAGCAGCTCGGTGATATGCTCGCACATTTCGCGCAGGTCGAACGGCTGGGATTCGAGGGCCAGCTTTCCGGCCTCGATCTTGGAGAAGTCGAGGATGTCGTTGAGCAGGGTAAGCAGCGCGTCGCCCGAGGTTTGTATGATGCGCAGGTATTCGTTCTGCTCTTTGGTGAGGGAGGTGTCGCTGAGTAGGCTGGTGGTTCCGATGATGCCGTTCATGGGGGTGCGGATTTCGTGGCTCATGCTGGCGAGGAAGTCCGATTTCGCGTTGGTGGCCTGTTCGGCTTTTTCGCGGGCAACGAGCAGTTGGCGATTGGCGCGCTCGAGGTTTTCGTGGGCTTCGTTGGCATCTTCCATCATGCCCATGGCAATGTGCTGGTTTTCCTCGAGTTCGCGGCTGCGCTTGTCGAGCAGTTGGTTGGCTTCTTCCATTTCCAGCTCGTATTCCTTGCGGGCCGTGATATCCAACAGGGTGCCGACCATCCGCAACGGGGTTTTGCCCTTGTCCCGCTCGATCACCTTGCCGCGGTCGAGCACCCAGATCCAGTCGTCGGGGCCTCTGCGCATGCGGTGCTCGCTGGCATAGCGTTCGGTTTTCCCGTTGAGGTGGTTTTCGAGGTTTCGGTGTACGGTTGCGAGGTCGTCGGGGTGGATGTGCTCCTGCCGCCATTCAAGGGTTCCATCCACCTTCCCGGGGAGGTGGTTGAGGATGGCGACAAACCGGTCGTTATAGGTTTGGGTCTGGTTCGGGATGTCCCAATCCCAATAGCCCAGGTCGCCACCGTGCAGGATCAATTCCATGTTTTCCTTGGCCTGCGCCGCCTCGGTCTCGGCGCGCTGGCGTTCGGCGACCTCGCGCTTGAGCTCGTCGTTGAAGCGCTCGGCGTCTTCCATGATACTGAGCAGGGTATTGCGGTGCTTCTTGAGATCGGTCGATTCCGTCTCAAGAAACTCATTGGCCTTCATCAACTCCTGGACCACGGTCAGCTGCTCGTGCATCTCGCGGTGGGTTTCGTGGCTTTCGTTTTCAAAGCGCCGGCCAAGGTGGGAGCCGACCAGGTAGCCGACGCAGGCGACCAGCAGGATAAACAGGCCCGAAAAATAGAAGAAGAACGGGTCGTTCGCCATGGATAGGCCGTAAAGCGCCGCAGAGAGCAACAGCACATTGAGCACGGCGCCCGCCGCAAAGCCGAGGGCCAGTCGTGTCTGTAGCTTTAGATGGGGTTCTTTGTTCATTCGGGTAAATGGCCTATTCGATGTGGTCGACCTTGTAGCGCTTGGTCCGGTTTGCTTGTTCCAGTAGGGTGTTGACTTCGGCCTTCAGTTCGATGATGCGACCTTCCCTTCCCACCGCAACCGAGGTGAAGCGTTCGAGGTCGTGGATGGCGTCCTTGAGTTCAGCCTCGCGCTTCTTCTGCATTTCAACATCCTGTTGAAGGCGCTCGTTCAGGGCGGCCAACTGTCTAGAGGACTTCACTCGCGCGCGGGTGTACAAGGCAATCAATGGGAAGGCCATGACGAGCAGGAACACCCCGTTGGCGATTTTGTGGAAAACCTGCGCCCGCATCAGGCCGTCCATATAACCAATGTTGCGCGCAACCACCAAGGCATAGCCGGATTGAGTGCCGATGGGTTCGTAGCGAACGGCCACACGCAGGCTTCCATATTTTTCATGGCGCAGGCTTTGCATGCGGATCCTGTCATTTCCAGGGGTTGCGACCGACCGCAGGATTGCGGCGAGTTCCCCGGACAGGATCGGAGCTTGGAAGAGCGCGTTGGCGGGGTGGGGGGTTCCGTTGCGATCAATTCCAACGACGAGGGTCCAAAGATTCGTTCCCTTGATGGCTATCGCCCCGATGGCATCGAATCGGCAGGCTTCGGCAAAGCGATCCAGTTCGGCTTGGTTGGCGGCATGGCCCGGTTCGTGAACGGTCTCGAACTCTACGGCGCATTCAATGAATATGCGGCCAATAATTTGTTCGGTCGCATGGGTCGCGTTGATCAACGACTCGTCGATGTGCGCGAGCAGAATGGCGCGGTGCTCGAAATAGGACCAAGTAGAGAAGGCTACCACCCCGAGGGTGTAGATGGCGGCGGCGATCGCAAACAGACCATATGCCCGATGTTTTTTTATGGGGGTTGTTTTCGCCATTAGAGACCTTCCGCCGTGGTCTGGTATTTGGTTTGCCGTCCCATCTCCTCAAGCAGGGTGTTGATCTCGGCCTTGAGTTCGAGCGTTCGGCGTTCGCGGCCGCGCATGAGTTGGTTGAAACGTTCCATATCTTCGAGCGTGCGCTTTAGGCGCTCCTCGGCTTGGCGTTGTTCGGTCACATCGCGCCAGACCACCAGCACACCGACCGCGCTCCCGCCTTCGTCGTGCAGCGGAAATTTACTCGTTTCGCGCCATCCGATGCTGCTGTCGGGGCGCGTGAACGAGCGAAGGTCGTTGAGCAAGGGTTGGTTTGTGTTGATCACCTGTTGGTCGCTCTCGACCATGCGTGTTGCGGTTTCGTGGCCGAAAAGGTCATACGGTGTTTTCCCGACCACATCCTCTGCGCCACCGAGACCGCACTCCTTCATAAAGGACTTGTTTCCGCCGAGGTAGACGGAATCCTTGTCCGTCCAGAACACGGACATGGGAATGGTGTTCATGATCAATTGCAGCATTTGCTGCGATTCGCGCAACGCGGTTTCCGCCTGCCGCCGGCTTCCAATGTCGCGCGCGACGCCAAAGATGGCCTTGCGGTTTTTCCAGAAACCTTGGAAAATGTTCATTTCAACCGGGATGGTTCCGCCGTTTTTCATCTGCAAGGGGAAGTTGCAGGCGGTGGATTGCTCGGACTGCATGAGGGCAATCACTTGATAGGCCTCGGTGTGCAGCTTCTCCGGATAGAGTTCGAAAAGGCTCATCGAACACAATTCGGCCATGCCGTATCCCAGTCGCCGCTCGACGGAGGGGTTGGCATGGAGCAGGTTGCCGTTCATATCGCATACGAGGAGAAAGTCGTCGATGGTGCCGAACAGGTTCTGGAAGTTGCGCTTCTCCTCGATGAGGGCTTCTTCAATCTTCTTGCGGTCGGAAATATCCTGCATGAAACCATCCCAGATCAATCCTCCGTTTTCGCGATGGGGCACGGCGCTGATGCGAAGCCACTTCAGGTTCCCGGAAAGATCCAGCACCCGGATCTCCAGATCCGCCGGGGCGAGCGTTTCCATGGCCAGCTGGTGGGCCTTCTGAAGGATCGGGATATCGGATTCGTAGATAGGATCGAATGCCAGCTTGGCATCCTGGAGTACCCGGTGGCGGGCAATGCCCGTGGCTCGCTCACAGCCCTTGGTGACATAGTTGAACGAAAAGCGATTCCCCGGCGCGCAGACCAGCTGGAAGAGGGTTTCGTTGGGTAGGTTGTCACCGATCATCTGGATGTGCTTTTCGCTTTTATCCAACGCTTCGGCTTTGCGCGAAAGGGCGTTGTACATTTGGCGAAGGCGAAGCAAAAACCCGGTCAGCAGCAGGGTGCCGGAGGCCAGAATCGCAATAATGACCCTGTCGGTTGAAAAATGTCCGAATAGGGTGGGGCCGCCATCCACCGCGAAGGCCTGCGTTGGCGCAATCGCTACAATGGCGGTGGCAAGGCGCTTAAGGTTGCAAAAGATTTGTCGGGGCACATCAAGCATGGGCATCCACCTAATAAACCCCGCAAGCATAGTGGGGTTGCATGGCTTAATCAAAAGGAAATCAGTATTTCATGCAGCTTGCATAGCGGGAGGCCGACCACATTTGTGTACGAGCCGTTGATGGATCGAACCATATGGGCCGCTCCCCCCTGGATGGCGTAGGCTCCCGCCTTGTCCATCGGTTCGCCGGTCGCGACATAGTTGCGGATTTCAGCCTTGGTCAAGGTGCGGAAAACCACCTCGGTAACGACCGAGAAGACCACGGTGCGACCGGCGTTTTTCACGCAGACCGAGGTAACCACCTCGTGCATATTGCCAGAAAGGGCCGCGAGCATTTCGCGGGCCTGGGCGGCGTCGGAGGGTTTTCCAAGAATCCTTTCGTTTTGCACCACGATGGTATCCGCCGCGATGATGATTCCCGCTCCATCCACCGCGCAGGCCTTCTCTTCCGCCATCCGTTCGGCAAAGGCCCGCGGCTTTTCATTGGGCCGGGGAGTCTCGTCGATTTCAGGAACGACGATGCGGAAGTCGACCCCGAGCGTGGCGAGCAGTTCGCGACGGCGAGGCGAGGCGCTGGCCAGAATGAGTTGGTTGGTTTCCATGCGCAGGAGATTATGTGCAAAAGCAGGCTATTAAAAGCCCCTTCTGCATGGCATAAAACGGTCGATGAAGATTCTTCTGGGCGGCGTCCCCTTTGGACGCAACAACGTTGGCGACGAGGCCATCCTCGAATGCGTGGTCAAGATGCTTCGCGAAATCTGTCCACGCGCGGAAATCACCGCCAGCACCGACGATCCCGAAGCCACCGCCGCCAAGCTCGGCATCGAAACCGTCCAGCTTTTTGGCTTCGAGCCACCCTTCAGCCAGACGCTGATGGAAGAACGCCTCTCTTCCGCCGATGTTTTCATCTGGTCGGGCGCAACCGGCCTTTCAGACTACCCGGAGGTTCCGCTCGAGATGCTGGAAATTGCTCACCGCGCCGGCACGAAGACCGTGGTGTGGGGCGTCGGCATGAACGACGAACTCAATCCCCATATGTACCGGCTCCTGCCCGGCAAGCGCAGAGCCATGCTCTCCCTGCTGGGCATGGCCTCCCTGCGCCGCATCGACTACATCCACCGCTACGAAGAACAGATGCAGGCACGTGCTTGCGGCAAGGTCGCCCGACAGCTCGCCGCCGCCGACCTTGTGGTGCTGCGCGATCCCGAAACGCTCGTCGCCGTGCAGGCCTGCGGCCCCGTTCCCGGCGCCATGGTCGGAGCCGACCCCGCCGAACGGCTCGAACCCGTCGCATGGGAAGACCTATCGCTGCCCGCAGCGGCCAAGGCCATCCTCCAATCCAAGACCAGAAAGATCGGGCTATGCATCTCCGCCCAGCGCCAACTCGTGCACCAGCAGGAACTGGTCGACTTCCTCGACCGCCTGGCCGAAAGCGGGCACCATGTCGTCTTTCTGCCGATGAACCCCCAGACCGATGCCGAGTTGATGAAGAACCTGCAAAGCCGGATGCGGCACAAAGAGATGTCGGTCGTGATCGAAGGCCGCCGCGAACCCGGCGAAATCCTTTCGATTGCCAACCAGCTGGATCTAGTGATCAGCAGCCGGTTGCACCTGCTTATCCTCGCATCCATCGTACACGTTCCCATCATCGGGATCAGCCGCGGGTCGAAGGTCGACAACTTCCTTGCCCCCTTCGGGCACGTGTCCGCCGGCACCGTCGACGAGTGCGACTTCGAGCATATGCAATGCGAACTCGACCGGCTCATCGACTGCCGCGACGAGTTTGAAGAGGTCAGTACCTTTGTGCGCGAAATGCTGCTCCAAAGGTTGGATGCCGCCAAGGAAAAGCTCGCCGCACTGCTTGGATCCATCGGTGGCGGCACGGATGGTGCGGCTCCCGCCGAAAAAGGAAATTATTGAATCCGGTGTATTGACTTCGACCGTGATATTCGCATAATTCGCCGTTCTTCCACGCCAGCGTAGCTCAGTGGCAGAGCAACGGATTTGTAATCCGTTGGTCGTCAGTTCGACTCTGACCGCTGGCTCCATTTTATAGCCCCGTTTATCGGGGCTTTTTTATTATATTACTAGGGTTTCTCTGTTTTTTGTTTGGTGAGGA
>DAOVNC010000360.1 GCA_030630445.1 Kiritimatiellales bacterium
AGTCGGTGGATCCCTGTTTTTCTCCCGAACGTTCGGACATAGCTGCCAAGGAATGGTCGCGGAGGCCTTGGGTGCGCATTCGGAAGATGGAGACGGAGCGGGACCAACTACTCGAAAAGATATCGGTGCTGCCGCAGCATGACCCAATATTCCTTTCCGAGCATCTGGGTCATCATTCCTTTTTCGAAAAACCCGATTCCAACGGGGCATTTCCGCTACACCAACTTGATATCAAGCTGTCCCGACCCAATGGGCTCAACTCGATTGCGTTGGCTCCTGCCTTCAATCCAAAGGAGGCCGGGGCCTATGCCTTTCCAAAACGCTTCAAGATCGAGGTGTTGGATACCAAGACGGGTGAATTCGAGGTTGTCGTGAACTGGATGGAGGAAGATTTCCCGAACCCGGGCCCTTATCCGGTCTTTTTTGCGGACATCAACAGATCCGTGACGCAGGTTCGCATCACCGTTGCGCAGACGGCGCAGGAAACGGCTGTGGCATATTGCGCGCTTGGTGAGGTCTACCTATTCCGCCAGCGGTCTGACGGCCGAATTGGTGTTAACATGGCGCCATGGATTGATACCGAGATTGAGGCGTCCGATTCAATCACGATGTTGTCGCTATGGAACACACGGTACCTAAATGACGGGTTGACTGGGTTTGGATATCCTCTGAGCGATATAATTGTAGCGGCACCAGATCTGTCAATGAGTTCGGGAAGTGAATCGACGCTTTCAGGTCCGGTGCAGATCACGCTGGATCTGGGCCTCGTACAGCCTCTAGGTCCCATTGATTTTTGGCCGGCTGAAGCTCCTCATCAGCTATCGTTGCCCGCGTTTGGATTCCCAGAGAAAATCTTGATCGAGCTTTCGAATGATCCGGAGTTCACCAAGGTAGTGGCGTTCAAAGGGAAGAGTAGCAATAGGGACCTGCTCGCCACCAAACCATTTACTGTAAGGAGCGGGGGAGGGCACCGTGCCCGATACATTCGCATTACCCTAAATGGATTCCATGAGTATAGAGGCGACCGGATTCTGGGGTTGGGGGAGATTTCGGTTTCCAACGATGAAAGGGTTTGGTCGCTTGACTGTCAAATCACTGCGAAGGGAATTCCTGAGGAATACCTGGATCAACTGCCGCGACTGGTTGATGGTTGCATCCGGAAACGTCGGATCCTGTCGCAGGGTGAATGGATCAAGGGGCTGGCGCAGCGCCGGCCGTTAGACCGGCGATTGGCCGTGGTGGCGAAGGAGTTGGAGCTAACCCGGGTATCGTGGCGAACGACCCAGCTCCGCATCAGTATTTGGGGAGGCATTACTGTTTTTGCAGGACTGATTATTGGCATAGTACTGCAGCGGCTACAGCGCCGACGGATACTGGATCGCTTAAAATGGCGCATTACCCGCGATCTGCACGATGATGTGGGTAGTAACCTGGGCAGTATTTCATTAACGGCCGAGCAGCTGAAGCATTCCGTCTTGGATGAGGAGGCCAAGGAGGAGCTTGACGATCTTTCCCTGTTGGCCAGCGAGGCGTGTGCATCCTTGCGCGAAGTCGTTTGGGTCATTGACGAGAGCACGCTTCGTCTTCCCGGGCTGATCCAAAAACTGGTCGAACGGGCCGAACGGGTGCTGGGCGGGATGGAGCTTTTCTTTGAAATTTCGGAAGGTTGTCCGGATTGTGTTGTGTCGTTGACGTTCAAGCGGCATCTGATTATGTTCTTCAAGGAAGTGGTGCATAATTGCGCCCGCCACTCACAGGCAACCCAGGTATGGGTGGCTTTTTCAGCGGACGACCACTGCCTTCAGGTATCCATCCGCGATAATGGGTGTGGTTTTAATCCGGCAGAGGTCGCGGGCGGTTTGGGCTTGGAAAGCATGGAGGAACGTGCGGAGGAAATGGGCGGCGCGCTGGAGCTGAACTCGCGGCCCGGCGAGGGCACCACGGTGGTTTTGACGGTGCCCTTAACTGCATTGCTGAGCAAAACAGATCATTTGTACAAAACATCGAATTGATATGATACCGATCAACATATGGGTAGTGGAAGACGATGCGGGTTATCGCCGTACGCTGCAGCGGTTGTTGAACCGCGAGGAACACATTACCTGCAACCGGGTTTTTCGTTCATGCATTAAGCTGTTCGAGGCTATCGAGACGGAACCACATCCGGATTTGGTACTGATGGATCTTGGTCTTCCGGGCATGGATGGCGTGGAAGGTATCCGCAAATTGGCGGAGCTTGCGCCGGATCTGGCCGTGGTGGTGTTGACGGTCTTCTCCGACAAGGTAAAGGTGCTTGAATCGTTGGATGCCGGAGCAGCCGGCTATCTCCTAAAGACGGCTCGGCACGAGGAGATCGTCCGCGGGCTGCAAGAGGTCTTTCTGGGCGGGGCGGCAATGAGCCCGGCGGTAGCAAAACTGGTCCTCGAAGAGGTTCGTAAGCCCAAGTCCGCCGAACAGTTTTGTTTGTCACCGCGAGAAACGGAGGTGCTGGAGCACCTTGCGCAGGATCTCGCCGTTAAGGAAATTGCCGACAAACTTGGGGTTTCCGAGAGAACCGTCTACTTTCACCTCACCAACCTTTACGCTAAATTAAAGGTCCAATCCCCAACGGGCGCGGTTGCCAAAGCGTTACGCGCCGGCATTCTATAGAAGCCTTTTTGGGTGAATGGTGGGCTGGTTGCAGCTCCGGGTGATTGCCCGCTGCTTTCTTATTCAGGTTGTTTTGCTGCCCCGTTGGGGGCAATTTCCTGCTGTACACCCCCTGTAGATTTTACAGGTAGACGGTGATTCTCGCATTTCGGTATCTTCTCCATTCAATCGGCAATCCTCATGGGGAGGGATGCCTATAACTGCGGGTATCTCGCATAAAAAGGAGAAGTAATGAAACTAGCATATACAGTAACAGCATTGACGCTGGCGGGAGAGTCGCCTTTCCCGTCAGGCTTTACACTGAACTGAGAGATAAATCGCATAAAAAAATTTATAACATCATTCGCTCTACTCGTAATAGCTCCCGGCTGGCTACAGGCCCAGAGCTTACCTGAATCCGATTTTGCGCACGGTCTGGAATGGGCTGGGGTTGCCTGCTCGGACACGAACTACACGCTTTGGGGGGCATCACCGATTCTCTCGGACGATGGCAGTGTCCATCTTTTCATTGCGCGTTGGCCGCAGACCAATGTCGATCCCGCTTGGCGCCGATACAGCGAAATAGCCCACTATGTAGGCGACCATCCAGAAGGTCCCTTTGTTTTTTCAGATGTCGCCTTGCAGGGTACAGGTACTAACACTTGGGATAAGTATGCGCCCCACAACCCGGAAATCCATTACTATGAGGGACTCTACGTGTTGCTTTACATCGCAAATAGCGATTATCATCAACCTCCCCATCCCCTTAACCAGCAGATTGGTATGGCCACGGCCACTTCGCTCAATGGCCCTTGGACGAAGGTCGGCACCGACGGTCTACTGCTCGGCCCATCCAGTGATCCGTCCCACTACACCTACGGCAGACAGATCGTCAACCCGGCTTTGCTCAAGGTCGGCAACACCTACCACCTCTACTTCAAGACTGGGCTGGCCACTGGCGGCATCGCCTACGGTGTTGCAACCAGCACCAGTGTCACCGGGCCCTAC
>DAOVNC010000328.1 GCA_030630445.1 Kiritimatiellales bacterium
AAGAGGATGGCCGCAAGCTCGGCATCGAGATCGCCCGCGAAATTTGCGGAGTAATTTCCGACCGCGTCGCCGGCTACCAAGTCAGCGCCCCCTTCGGCCTCGTCGACCTCGCGTTGCAGGTGCTGGAGAAGTAGCGAGCAAACCACAATCCACGCGCCCCCTCCGGGAGGCACGTCCTACATCGGGAAATCGCAATGTCGATACCGCCCGCCATGTTGTAGGACTCGCCTCTTTTCGTAGAAAAGGGCGTGTTGCGGAAGAAGGGGAATGCGCGGCTCAGTACCGAATCGGCACTATCATGCCCTGATACTTCCAGTCGCAGGAACATTCAACCAACCCTGCCCTTACCGGGTTGTTGCGCACGTAGTCCCACTTTTCGGAATAACTTCCAGCACTGCGCAGGACATGATCGAAAAAACCGGGTTGCCAATGTGGCTGTGCAATGCCTGCATCCCGCAGAGGTTTGGAAAGCGCCTGCTTAATGAAGCCAACCGTTTTCCCCAACCGATAGACGTGCGGATCGATCCGAAGAAAAAGATGAATGTGATCTGGCATTATAACGAATTCGCCGCAGGCAATACCTTCGTTGCTTTTGCGTTTCATGTGTGCCACAAAATAGTTATGGAAAGATTCATTGGCCAGCAGCGGCCGATGATCGAAGGTGCAGAACGTAATGAAATAAAGAGGCGGGTCGAATTTGCGGAACACATTCGACAGGCGCGGAGGTCGGGCTGGATAACGGTTTCCCATGGCGCTGAAAGCTTAGTTTATAATATAAGAGCTGGAAGGATTATTTGTATCTTTTTTCACCTCCCGGAACGCGCCCCCTCCGGGAGGCACGTCCTACATCGGGAAACCGCAATGTCGATACCACCCACCATGCTGTAGGACTCGCCTCTTTTCGCAGAAAAGGGCGGGTCGGCGCACGGCAGGAAAGCGCGCCCCCTCCGGCGGGCACGTCCTACATTGGGAAATCGCCTGCGCTGGAATCACCCTGCGCAACCTAATTAGTTCACCCTAAAGCTGGAAATTTCCTGAACGGATGGTTATATAGTACCAATTTAGTGAGGTATTTATGTCTGATAATCTTGAAAAACTGCATGAGCACTACCGCGAAGGCGATAACCAGTTCCGGATTGCCGGAGGAGTCGAGGGTATCCAGAAGCTGGCGAACGATTTTTATGACCAGATGGAAACGCTGCCGGAAGCGAAGCACATCCTGGGCCTGCATCCCGGCGACCTGACGGAGTCTCGCGAGAAGCTCGGTCGCTTCCTGTGCGGCTACATGAATGGCCCCGACCTGTACAAAGAAAAGTATGGCCCGCTACAGCTCGCGCCCGCCCACGCCCACATCCCCATCGGAACAGATGAAAAGGAAGCGTGGTTGCTGTGCATGGAAAAGGCGCTGGAACAACAACCCTATCCACAGGCATTCAAGGATTTCCTCTTGCAGCGACTGGCCATACCGGCCGAGCGCTGCCGCAACCAACCTTAAGGGTTTGGCTCAGGTCGTTTTCGCGTTGCGCCAACGACCACCAAAACAATTCCCGCAAGGGTCGGAACGACCGCCACGGCAAGCGATAGCAGCGTATTCATAAAAAGGTTTGGGCTGACGGGGCGCATATTGGGCTCGGCAAGGTCGATGATCTCGACGGGGTTTCGGGGAACTTTGAGAGCAATTATTTTCTCCCGGAGCTTTGCATTGAGCTGATCGTAAATAAACCGTTCCGATTCCAAATCGGTCAGCGCGCGCTGATACGGGTTCCCCTCCTCGTTTGTTGCACCAAGTTCCGTCACCTTCTTTTCCGCCGCGTCCACGCGGGCTCGTTGCTCGTTCAAAACGGCCCGAACCTTATCAATGGACTCCCTGGCCTCTTTGTCCTGCAGATCAAGGCGGGAGTCGCGATAGGTCGTGGCAAGTTCATTTGCAATCTTGGCGGCTTCATTTGGGTTGTCGCGTTTCACGGAAATCACAATGAGCGACGTGTCGCGATGCTGCAATACGGTGACGCTATTTTGGAGAATTTTATAGGCCACATCCCGTGGAAGCCTTTCCCCTTCCCTGCCCCATTCTCGCTGAAGGTTCAGCCGGTTGATCACCTCATACAGCATGGGTTTCGACTGGATAATCTCGATTTGCGTTCGCAGGAAGGAGGAACTTTCGAGCGCACAGTGCGGGCAGGGTGCATCACAGGCCCCTTGGGGTCCCGTCGCATGCACCGAAATCCGGCACCTCGATTCATAGATATTCGGTAGCATCAGCGTGTAGGCCGTGCCCGCCAGAAAAACGAGTGGCCCGACAACAACCAGAATAACACCCAAAACCATCAATCCTGTTTTTTTCATATTCCTCCTAAAAAACCCGCCGCCGCAATACTCGCCGGGAAACGCGACCCCTCCCAATGTGCGTCGCGTTCCGCGCCAACGTGGTCACGCGACGGCAGGCGGCTTGGCGGGACTGATGATTTCAACCGGATTTCGCGGAACCTCCCGCTTGATCGCCTTCAGCCGAAGCTTCGCCTCTAACTGCTTTAAAATAACCCGCTCCGACTCCAGCTCGGCTATCGCCATCCGATAGGGTTGGGCTTTTTTGTACAAGCTGGTTGCCTCGAACTGGAGGTCGTCCAGCTCTGCGTCCAAGGCTTCAAACATCTTTTCCGCAAGCGTGTATTCAGATTTGAGGCTCTTTCCCAATACCTCAAGCCGAGCCGCTAAAGTTTTTTCCAGCTTTTGCTTTTGCAGGCGTGTTTGTTTCAGTTCGGGATGTTCATCTCCCTGCTCGGCTTCGAGCAACGTGATCTGAATTTTGATCTCCTGAATTTGCTGCATACTATTTAGAACCATTGTGTCGAAGCATGTGAAAGAGGCTCGCTCCAGCAAATCCTCCTCGGCATGGTCTTTCAATATTTGCAGTTTGGCCTTTGTTTCAATCATCGCCATCTGGGTCGTAACTCGCTCGTTTTCGAGCCGCATCAAGCGCATGTTTTGCACGTCAACACGATGGCTTCCATCGGCGGGCATCTTGTATTCAATCCTAAGTTGCTCAACCTTTTTTTCCGCCGACGCCACGCGGTCTTTCTGCCCTTTTAAGGCGGCCTCAAAAACCGCCAGGGCAGCGCGGTTTTCCTTCTCCAAAACCTCAAGACAGGCGTCATGGAAGGTCTCGGCGATTTCGTTTGCAATCTGGGCCGCCTCGGCGGAGTCGGTGCGCTGGACCGAAATGGCAATCAGCGACGTGTCGCGCTGCTGGTATACCTTGAGGCTTTCTTTGAGTATTTTATGGACGGCATCCTTCGAGAGTTTCGTGCCGTCCACGCTCCAGCGCTCGGCTAAATTCAACCGCTTGGCCACTTCGTAAAGTATGGGCTTCGACTGAATGATCTCGATCTGGGTGCGCAGGAAATAGGGATTTCCGGAAGAGAGGGAGCCCGGTTTGGAAGGGTCTAAATACGAGTCAGGATCAGACACTATAATCCTAGCCGTTGCCTTATGCAGCACCAGCTTCGGCGCAGCATGGCCCGTGGACGAAAAAAACGATATCACCCCGATGCAAAGCAGGATATTCCAATCCATTATTCGTCTGTTTTTCATGTTTCCCTTTCCTTATTTAACCCCTATTTTTATATGATATATCATATATTTTAGCTATAAATAACCCATTACAGCCTATTTTTATATGATATATCATATAAATAATCCTACTCCAAAGAGCTTGTTTACGTCGAAATCAGACAAAACCGGCTACGATAAAAACTGCGCGATGGTGCGTTCGATCCAGGCGAGCACGCGGGTATGATGCGCTATTTCTTGCGGATGGCGGCATAGTCGAGGCCGGCGTGCCCGATGGCCTGCCCCCACCCGCCGTGGAATTTTTTCGCGCCCCGAAGCAACTGCTGGTCCTGAACCTCTCCCTTGCACACGGCACCGTGGTTCAGGGCGATGCCCTGCGCATGGCGCCGCTTGATTTCGCACACGACGGACACGGGGTCGGGATAGCGGGTTGGCTGCTTCCCGCATATGTCCCCTGCGGGAAACCCGGCGGCTTTGATCGCGGCGGCCCAGTTGCCGAAGTATTCGAGGGCGGGGGAGTAGAGGGCGGGGTCGCGATGCTCCCCTTTGGCCACGGCAAGGCCATTAA
>DAOVNC010000238.1 GCA_030630445.1 Kiritimatiellales bacterium
ATGTGGTCGAGCAGCTTAACGTCTACATCGAGCCAAACCACTTCAGCGGCGGGGCAACCCGCCCCTGGCTCTACCTCCAGGCGCAGAACGCGGACTATTCACAAACCACCTCGGAGCGATTGGTCATCGAACGCGCGGTATTCGGCAACGACACCTTTGTGTTCGTCAACCTGTTCAGCCCCTCCTCCGCCCATGCGGCAACCACCGTCAAGGAGGGTCAAACCGTCTCTGCGAAGGAAGGCCAGTCCTTCCATGGGCAGAGCGACCTGACCGCCTACCGCTTCCTGCAGCTAGCCGCCGGCATCGACCCGGGCTCGTTTCCCGTTGCAGGAACCCAGACGGCGCTCATGCTACCCAAGTTTTCGCACAAGAGCATTATGCTTGAACCGGGCAACCCCAACGGCTATTCCGCCGAACCGGAGAATGCGCTGGCCCTCAAGACCATGGCGCTCGCTTGGCCGGTCTACGGCAACGCGCTCTATCCGCGCCGCGCCCAAAGCGACTACTTCAACGCCCGCACCAAGATCTATATCGAAGTGTTGGACTCCTCCGACCAGACGCACCGCATCATGATTGGGCACAGCGTCTTCACGCTGCCGCAAGATGTTGAAAACGGGCGACTCGGCTGGTTGGCCGGCTTTTCGTCCGGGCTGGTGGAAATGGTCTATCTCGGCAAAGCCTGGAACGACCCAGACACCCAATCCAACAAACGCATCGCATTCTTCGAGCAAAACGGATTTGAGGAAGCTGCGGCCGACTACCGTGCATTCAGCTATCCCGGCAAACCGACCCCCGAGCAGGAGATGCTGCTACAGAAAGCCATGGCCGCCCGTCCGGACCTTCCCAAGGAACAACTCATGCAGTATATCCGCACCGCCACCGCGCAAAAGGCCATTTCGAGCGCCCTCGTAAACGGAGGAAGCGCCCAGGCATTCCTCCCGCCCCTGCTCGCCCACCGCGATGCATGGAACGCCTATACCAAGCAGTGCATCCAGAACGAAATCAACAGCACTCCGCCGGAATGGATCATGAGCGAACTCCTCGAACCGCTCGGATTCGACCAAGCCGTCGTGCGCGGCCTGCGCGAAGCATAGAACCAACGAATACCGATGGCGCAGGACTCCGGATTGGAATCCGGGGTTCCTTCTGTTTCAGTCCTCTTGATATCTTTGGAAGACCATCCAGATACGCCCTCGGCACTTCGCAAGCCCTATTCCCCTCCGCTGCGCTTTTCCGCAGCGTAGATTGGGGTGGGCGTTTTCGGGCCGGCTCCGGATTCGATCTCGGCCATCAGAACCTCCACCGCTTTTTCAAGCTGTGGATCGCGCCCTGCGGCAATATCGCCGGGATGGACGCGGACAATGTAGTCCGGCACGCACGGCTTGTATTCCATGTCCATGCCATCGTCCAGCGTGAACCAACCGCGATGCGGCATGCGAATGGTTCCAACGTCGAGAACCTTCTTGACCGAAGTCGAAATGACGGCCCGCTGGGTTGGAACCCCGACGATCTTGCCGCGCCCGAGGGTCTTGATGGCATGGCTGAAGATCTCGGCATTGCTGGCGGAATACTCGTTGCACAAAACCGTGATCGGCTTGAACCACGCCGCGGAAGGCAGATAGCCTTGCTGGTAGCATTCTTCGCCATTGCGCGGAACAGTGACGGCGTGGCCGGGATGGCACAGGATGGCCAACAGGTAGTCGGAAGTAAACCCGCCGCCATTGTTGCGAACGTCGATCACCAGGCCGTCTTTCCCGAAACCGCAGGCATAGATTTCCTTCTCGAATTGCCGCAGGCTGGTGAAGTCCATGCTTTCGATATCCAAATATCCCAACCGACCTTCACTGAGGCGCTCCACCGTATCGTGGTTGAAGGCCATCCACTCTTCGCGCATCAGCTCGCGTTCTTTTGCAATGCCCTCTTCCTCCACTTCGACATCCCGCTCCGCACCGTCCTCGCCCTGCACCCGCAGCTTGATGCTGCGCGGATAGCGATCGCTAAGAATCGCGGTGAAATCGGTGGAGGAATCAACTTCGATACCATCGATCGACAACAGGATTTCTCCGGGGAGAATCGGTTCTCCAGCGCGGTCGGCGGCACAGTTTCGGACGGTGTGGCGAACCTTCAGCCCCGGCCCGGCGAACGAGGGGTCAAAGCGCAGCCCAAGGGAGGCCGTGCGCTTGTGCCAGCCTTGGCGCACGCGGGGCTCCGGATTCCACTCCTTGCGCGAATCCGAGGTCTGCTCGAAGGCAATGTGCGATGCGTTGAGCTCCCCCATCAGCATTTCCATCACGCGCTCGAAGCTTTCCCAGCTTGTGCTCAGAGCGGCGGCATCCTCGTATTTCAAACGAATGGCCTCCCAGTCGAGGTTGTTCATGCGCGGATCGTAGAAGCGGTCGCGGAACTTCCGCCAAACCATGCGAAACGCCAACCGGCGGTAGTCGGAAATATTGGTTTCCTGATAGACCTTGAAGGGATACTTTTCCGTATAAGCCGCCGGAACGCCTCTGTTCAGCCAGATAATTTTGCTGCCCTTTTTAAGCCAGCGCGCCTGTTCGCCCATTTCCTTGGTCATGAAGGAGGGGCTCAGGCTACGCGGGAATACCACCTTGTAGGTTCCGCTTTTTCCGTTGATGGTCGAATGGAATGCGAGCGCCTTGGAATCGAACGACCAGAACAGATTGCCGGGTCTCCCGCCTACCTTGATGACATGGACGCGATCGGCCAGCCCCTCGAAATCAATCCTGATCGCATCATCCACTTCGGCTAATTCGTCCTCATTGACGGACTCGGCTTCGTCATCCGCCACAATATCGGCATCCGCTTCGACCTCTTCCTGCGGCTCGCCCTGGGCCATCTGGGTCGCCTCTTCATTCTTGCCTGAAACGGGATCGGGATCGGGCTGGTCCTCTGGCTCGTCATCCTCGTTTTCCACCCGCTTGCCCCGGCTGTTCTCCATGGCCTTGAGCGCATCCTCAAGCTTGCGCTCCCGGTTGCTCTGGTTTTCATCTTCGCGCTGGAGCCATGCATAGTAGATATTGGTCTGCTGGTCGTAGCGTTTCCCGACAAAAGCGATCGCGCGGCCATCGGGCGACCACCTTGCGTTGCCGTCCCAGTTCGGATGCCGCGAAAGGTTGTAGGGTTCGCGCTCCCCGGCTTCGTTGAGAATCCAGACATCGCCGTTTCCCCAGGAATCACGGGCGGAAACCGTCAGCCAGCGGCCATCGGGCGCCCAGTCGTAATAGATGGAAAAAGGCGCCTTCTTCTGCAACCGGCCCTCGGTTCCGTCCAGGTTGTAGGTCCAAAGTTCGTAGGTGCCTTCGACCACCGCGAACCGCGTTCCGGCTGGATTGAGGCTCAGGTTGAAGCGGGCTTTCCGATCCTGCGTAACCGGCGTCAGGACAAATTCATCGTTTTCCCACCAATACGCATCTTCATCCTTCTTCTCCGCTTTCCAAATATTCACCCCTAGTCCGTCGTCGCGCAGGAAATAGATGCATTCTTCATCCGCGGAGAAAATCGCCTCGCGTTCGTGGGTGGCTGTTTCGCCGCACACTAACCGGGGGGCGCGCAACACGGTATCCATCACCCAAAGGTCGCCGCCCGCCGTAAAGCAGAGCTCCAGTCCGTCCTTCGTGCAGGAAAGCGATCCGTATTCGTCGTTGTTCCACGCCTTGTCGTAGTAGCGGCGGCGGGTCTTCGGCTGCGGATTGTCGGTTTCAATCCACAGATCGATTTTTTCCAGGCTCTTCGGCTTGCGCGGATCCATCCGGTAGAAGTCGAAAAGTTGCCGAAACACCATCTCCTTGCCGTCTTTTGCAAGCGAAGGAATGATGACTGAGCCATCTTTAAAATGCGTGAGTTGCTTTTGCCCGGCGTCTTTCAGGTCATATTCCCAGACGTTGAAACAGCCCTCGCTCTGCCGCGCGTAGTAGAACCCCGATCCATCCGGCTTCCACATCGGCGTACGGCTTCCGTTGGGATCGTCGCAAACGAGTTCCTGCTCCCCCGACTCCAGATCGCGCAACCAGATGCGGCTCGCCAGGCTGCCCGTGTAGCCCCGGCGATAGAGCCGCGAACTTCCGGAGGTGAACAACAGCTTTTTCCCGTCCGGCGACAACGAGACCTCGTTGGCATATCCATCGAAAAGCATCTCCTCCGCCCGGCGCTCGGTACGGGAAATCCTGAACAGCCGCCCCTGCATCAATCCGGTGGCGGCACGCGAGCTCGACACCAGCAACGATTTCCCTTCCGGGAACCATGCATACGGGAAAGCGCCTTCGCTATGGAAGGTCAGCTGCTCCGGCTGCCCGCCGTCCGGCGGCATCACATAGGTCTGCCACATTCCATTCCGCTTGCTCGCAAAGGCCAGTTCCTTTCCGTCCGGCGAAAATACAGGGCGCGTCTCCTTCGCCGGATGCGCCGTCAAACGCTCCGCCTTCCCACCCTTGACCGATGCGCCCCACAAGTCGCCGCGATATTCGAAAACCAGTTGTTTCCCGTTCGGGGAAAGCACCGGAACCGAACCGAGTTGCACCACCTCCCGCTCCGCAAAAGCCCCCTGCACCAGCACTATTCCGCATAAAATCACCGCTGAAAAACACTTCATCGTTTCCATCCTCCAAATTAAGCCAAAGGTTTAAGCACAATCCTGCAACCCAGACAACACAATCCGCCGCACTTGCAATGCACCCCGGCCATGCTCTAGGTTTCTCGTTTCACAAGTAACGGCACAGAGCCGACGAATATGACAACCAAACCATTCTACTGGTGACAGCTATGGGCATACTTTCCGCACTTCTTTTCGGGCAAACCCCGAAACAACAGGTCGATATTCCGGCCATGATCAGAAACGGCGCACTCGTGATCGATGCGCGCACCCAAGGGGAATTCGATTCCGGCCACATTTCCGGTGCCATTCTCATCCCCTACGATATCATCGGCCAGCAAATTGCCCGTCACGCAAAAACCAAGGAACAGCCGGTCGTTGTCTATTGCCGGAGCGGAGCGCGCTCCGGACATGCTCGAAAAACCCTGCTCCACATGGGGTATGCCCATGTCGTCAATGGAGGGAGCCTGCATCGGATGCGAAAGATTCTGGGAAAGTAAACCTGCGGATCAGCTTCTCTTTACCGCCGATTTCAATTCATCGGCCACCTTAGGTTCCTTGGCCCGCAGATCGCCATAGGTATTGCCATAAGCAATTAATTCCGACGACATTTTACGGACAATTTCACGATATTCCGGATGGTTGAACTGGTTGACCATTTCATCGGGGTCCTTCTTGAGATCAAACAACCAGGGGTCATCCCCTTCGATCGGGGAAAAGATAATTTTATAGCGCTTATCAACCGCAGCCAACCAGTTGTCGGACGGTTTTCCAGTGCCTCTGAAAAAGGTGACATCCTTCCAACCCTTGGGGGGCTTCCCCGTGGTGAAGAGCGCAGAGGCATCGCGCCCCTCTTCCCTTCCAGCCGTCTTGACATTCATCAGCTTCAGCACAGTCGGCAGGAAATCGTGACAGCCCAGTGTTTCGTTGATGACGGTGCCGGCCTTGATCTTTTCCGGCCAGCGCATCAGGAAGGCCACCTTTGCGGAGCCTTCGTACGGTACGCCTTTGTTCTGGCGTCCGTGCTCGCCGCGCAGGTCGCCGTGGTCGCTCGTGAACACAATGATTGTATTCTCCATCAGCCTGCTCTTTTCGAGGTGGGCGAGAATCTTGCCAACGTTGTCGTCGATGCACTTCACCATGCCGTAGTATTTTGACTGCTGGTATTTTTTGCTGCTCATCCTACCCCAGCTCGGCAATCGGGTGCAGATGAAAAACGTGGATAGGGCGTTTCATGCGGCCATGTCGAGTTTTGCCTTGCGATGCCGGTACTCCCAGTACCCGTCGTAGGTGTCGCCGATGACGGCGGTTCGGATGTCGAGTATGTTTTGGGCACCGTCA
>DAOVNC010000166.1 GCA_030630445.1 Kiritimatiellales bacterium
GCCGCGATCATTTCGTGGGAATAGGTTCCGCCGCCGGCACTCGTATTGGCGGCTAAGGCAAGCAGATACATATCGACGGGAATATCCAGATAGCGCAGATAGCGCTCCCACGTGGCGGGCGAGCAGTAGCCTTTTGGCCCTTGGTCAACCATGGGAATATTCTGGATGATGACATCCCCGTTGTCGCGCCGCTCCACGCAGCTCGCCATGCGCTCCTTAAGTTCGTCGTCTTTAAGCTTTCCGATGCGTCCGGCCGCATCGGCACGCTCCAAGGGCATGATGCGCAGGGCGGTATATTTTCCCTCTTGAAGGGAGAGCATGATGGCATGGCCATTCCAATCCCACCGCCAAACCTTTTCGCGCAGGTCGCCTTTTCCGAGGGAATCGCGTTCGGGTTTTCCAAGAAGAGGAACGAGCGCGTCGTGCACACGTGTGCCGCTTTCCTTGATTTGATCATTCATTTTCTTTTCGGAGGTTTCTGGAGGAATATCCCCAATATTGAGAAAAATAAAGGAGAGGCTATCCGCATATTCTTGGGCGCCATAGAGTGCGATGGCATAGATCGGTTCGCCCAAAATCTTTTTCCGGCCCAAAGGATAGGCACGGTGGTTTTCCATAAAGTCGGTTTTCGACTCCTTCTTCAATTTCATGCGCTTGGCGGTGGCGGCGGTTGGATCATCCCACAGCAGATCGTCCTGCCAGATCTTGATTCCGAATACCTCATTGAGCTTGTTCCATGGAACGGCGTGTAACTCGCTACGACCCTTGTTCGCGAGTAATTGTTCCAGATGCTCGACATCGGAAGTCACAAAGGTGCTGAACGGGACGGTTACTACTTTTCCCCGGCTAGTCCGCAGCTTCACGGTCTTGTCCGGTTTAACCTCCACGACCTCCGCCTCGATCTTCCGGCCCTTGGTGTCCGTCCAGGTCCGGGCATGGATCGTTGTTGCGGTTATGGACAAAAGAAGAAGACTGGCGAGGATAGATTTCATCATGGACTCCTATTTATAAAAGTACCCCATCGGGGATAGCGCCGGCGTCGTCGGGATCCCACCAGCGGCCGGGTTCGGTGCCGATGTATTTGATGCTCTTGGTGGTCATCCGGTTGCCGCGCGATTTGACTCCTTTGACGGCAATGTCGGCCGGGCTGAAGCGCTGCTGGTAGATGCGCTGCCCCTTGGCTTTGTTGTACTTGACGTAGATCCCTTCCGGCGTGCCGTCGACGAAGAGCTGGAGTTTTGATTTTTCGCCTTGCGAGCAATAATACTCCTTGTTCATGATTACTCCGCCGAACTGGAAACGCTTGAGGTAGGTGATGCGCGCATCGGTGTAGACCGCGGTGAACTGCTTTTCGCGGTTGAACACTTCGCACCGCTCCAGGCTGTCGTCGACGAACAGTTTTTCCGGCGGCGGCATGACCTTGTATTTCCCGTTGCTCCAAACCACGAGCAGCTTGTCGAGCGACGAGCATTCGAGAATGGTTTCGCCCTTGACGTTGGTGCCGATGTAGCCATTTTCGTCGCGCTTGATTTGCAGTTCGGTGGCGGTGAGCTCGCGGACTTCGACCTCCTTGAAGCTGGCGGCTTCGGTGCGGCGCGGATATTGGTTCTTGTATTCCTTGATGAGCCGCTTGATGTAGCGGATGGCGTAGCCGTTGAGGCCTTTTAGGTTTTTCTCCACCTCGGCCAGCTCGGCCAGAATGTCGTCGATATCCTTGCGGTTCTTTTCGATGTCGAACAGCGAGATGCGCTTGATGCGCACGCCGAGCAGCATCTCGATGTCGTCGTCGATGATCGGACGGCGCAGTTGTTTCTTGAACGGTTCGAGGCCCTTGTAGATGGCCTTGACGACGGCCTCGTAGGTTTTGCACTGCTCGATCTTTTTGTAGATTCGGTTTTCGACGAAGATCTGCACGAGGGTCTTGTTGTGGAAGTCGTCGAGCAGCTTGGCCTTGCGCAGGTTGAGTTCGCCATCGAGGATTTCAAGCAGTTGCCGGGTGTTGAAGCGCAGGACTTCGTCGACGGTCATTTCGACCGGGCGTTTGTCGCGCAGGCAGATGAGGCGGCTCGAAACGGAGGTTTCGCATTTGGTGAAGGCGTAGAGCGATTGGATCGCCTTTTCCTGCACCGCACCCTGGGTGAGCGTCAGCTCGATCTCCACCTTCTCGGCGGTAAAGTCGTCGATGGCGCGCACGGGCACCTTTTTTTTCTTAACGGCGTCCTCGATGGAGGCGGTCAGCGATTCGGTCGTGGTGCCGTGCGGCACCTCGGTGATGACCAGCCTATTGTTTTTGCGCAGCTCGATCTTGGCGCGCAACTTGACCTTGCCGTTGCCCTTGTTGTACTCGGATACATCCATCAGGCCGCCGGTTTGGAAGTCGGGAAGCAGGTTGAGCTCGACGGGCGTACGCTTCTTTTCGCGCAGGATTTCAACCTGCGCTTCGAGCAGTTCGATAAAGTTGTGCGGCAGGATGCTCGTCGATAGGCCGACGGCGATACCGTCGGCGCCGAGCATCAGCATCAGCGGCAATTTGCACGGCAGGGTGACCGGCTCTTTGTTCCGTCCGTCATAGCTGGCGATCCATTCCGTTAGATCCTTGTTGAAGAGTTCCTTGCGCGCGAGTTCAGTGAGGCGGCATTCGATATACCGCGAGGCCGCCGCGCGGTCGCCCGTGAAAATATTGCCGTAGTTTCCCTGGCCTTCGATCAGGTAGCGCTTGTTCGTGAGCGTCACCAGCGCGTCGGCGATCGACGCGTCGCCGTGCGGATGGTACTGCATCGTGTGGCCGACAATGTTGGCCACCTTGATGAAGCGCCCATCGTCCTTCTCCTTCAACGCATGCATGATGCGGCGCTGCACCGGCTTGAGGCCATCTTCGAGCGTCGGGATCGCGCGATCGCAGATCACATAGGTGGCATACTGCAGGAAGTTGAAATCCACCAGTTGCTTCAGCGGCCCATGGTCGTCGCGCAGCGGGTCGAACTTTTGTTTTTCCACCACCACGGGAGCCGCCCCTGTTTCGGGAGTCTCCGTGGCTTCTTCAAACAGTTCCAAATCTTTGTCTTGTCTCTTTTTAGCCATGTTTCAATTCTTCGTTTCCCGTCCTCTGAAAACCATTCTGCCCTCTCCCATTCCACAGCGGTGCCGGATCGGGATCGGAACCTAGTGCGACTCCAAACCCTACCCAACCCTTGCTGCCCACTCAAATCATTTATGAATAATGTCGTGTTGCGGCAAGTTCCATCGGTTAGTGCTTTTCATTAGGGGCGATTTATTTAAACTGCGAACGGTTAACATACGGGAAACTACGGGTGCTGCCATGGAAGATAAAACACTTGCACAGGAAGAGCGGAAGGATGCGAAAGACATTGTTCTGGATCTAAACTTTGTTCCCCAGTGGGCACGCAAGCCGCCGGGTGAAAACCATTACGGAACGAAGGAATACAAGAGTTCCGATCGACGGAACGACCGCCGCGATTCTCGCCGCGACGACCGCCGCCCACCCCGGCGCGATTCCCGCGATGACCGTCCTCGCCGTCCCCGGCCCGACCGCGACGAGCGTTCCCGTCCCGTGCACCCGCCACGCGAACCGGTTCGGGAAATCCCCGTTTCCGTCTCCTTCCTGCCGGAACAAAAGCGCCTGGCATCCCTTGTGCGGCAGATGCACCACTCGCGGCGCGCCTATCCATTGATGGATTTGGCCAACCTGTTTATCCACGACGCCGACGGCTATCTGGTAAAGATCGAGGTGAAGCCGGATGCGGCAGGCTTCAAGATGTACCAGTGCAAGCGGTGCAAGGCGGTAGCCTCCACCGAGGAGATGATGGTGCAGCATCTGATGTCGAAGCATCTGCCCGATATCTATGAAAAGGAGGAGATCGAAACCGACCCTCCGGCCGGACAGTTTGTTTGCGTGGCCCGTTGCCGCAAGAGCGGCGTGCTGCTGGGGCCGCCGAACCACCATAGCTACACCGACAAGCTGAACGAATTGCACCAGAGCCGGTTCGCGCATCTCACGCTCGAGGAATACAAGCGCAGCATCGAAACCGTGCGCGACGAGGAACTGATCGAGCAGTGGAAGGAGCAGAGCCGCAAGAAAACTGTCTATAAACTGAAGTCCGATCCCGAGGCGGAGCCGGTCGAGTTGCATAAGGCCGAGGCGGATTTCATGCAGCAGGTCCCGTCGATGTACGAAGAGTCGCATCGCGCCATCGTCCCATCGAAGGTGGCCCAAGGCTTGGATGACCGCGACATCTCCCAGGCCATCCGTCGCGTTTGGACAAAAGAAAGCCACTTCCCGCTCTCGATGTCGTTCGCCATGCGTGCCGCCTTCCGGCATATGCACCTGCACCTGTTCAAGGCCGGGAAGATTAACTTTGTGACCCACATCAAGCCGCGCCCCGTCAAGCCGGAGGACACTATCGACAGCATTGCCGAAGTGTTGCGGTTTCTGAAGGAGCATCCCGGTTCGACCCGCGCGCATCTGCTTGAGGTGCTGCATCCGTCCATCGATCCTGCGTCGAAGGAGGCCAAGGACGCCTTGCAGCCGCTGGGCTGGCTGATTGAGCGCGGGCATATTATCGAGTTTTTCAACGGAACCTTGTCGGTTCCCCTCGGCCGGCGGCGCTAAGCGCTTTTCGATAGGGAGGGAGCAATATTTCTGCCGATCGCCCCGTTGTTTATCCATACCGACGGGGCGCACGGTTGCACTTGACGTATCGGCTGCAACTAAACATTATTTCCCCGGCTCGGAAAAGGGATACCCAATGACAGGAATGCAAAAAAACAGAAAAGTCTGGATGGTTGGCGTTTCGCTGTTCGTCGGCTGGGCGTGCCATGCGGACACGGAATACAAACTGGAGCGCTACAATGTGATTTTGGATCGTTCGCCGTTTGGTTCCGATCCGTTGTCGAGCGTCACCGCACCGGATGCTTCCGCGAAAGAGCGGGCCACGGCGGCCGCGTTGGAAAAGGCCTATCGACTCTCTTTCCTACTCGAAACCGACGAGGGCGAAATCCGGGCGGGTTTCCAGAATCTAAAACCCAAGCCGGGCGAGCCGGCCAGCAGTGTCATTATGGTGGGGGAGAGCTTCATGGGCATGAAGTTGAAGACCATCGACATGGTTAATTCCGAGGCAACGCTTGAACACAACGGACAACCGATCACCTTCCAGCTCACCAAGCGGCCCGTGCAGGCTAAGGCTTCTGTAAGAACCCCCACGCAACCCACGCGTCGATTCGGTGGGGGATTCCGCAGTCGGGAACCCGCGAAACCCGCCCCGACCCCGCCCCCTAAACTTTCTCCTGAAGAGCAAAAGCTGCGCCGCGAGGAGATTCGGAAAAACCTGCAAGACTATCAGATGGAGGTTATCCGCACGGGTATGCCGCCGCTCCCGGTTCCGTTGACGAAGGAAATGGACGACCAGCTCGTCGCCGAAGGCGTTCTGCCTGCGGCGGAAGAATGAGTGACGAGTGAGGCGTGATTCTGGTTGACGGGGCTAGCGAGCTGGGAAGTACTTCAAGTTTCAAGTTTCAAGTTTCAAGTTTCAAGTTTCAAGTTTCAAGTTTCAAGTTTCAAGTTTCAAGTTTCAAGTTTCAAGTTTCAAGTTTACTCTTCAAACTCGATCTCTTCGGTTACGCGCAGGATTTCGTCGATGGTTGTGACGCCGGCGAGAACCTTGTCCCAACCGTCATCGCGCAGGGTTTTCATTCCATGTCCGAGCGCCTGTTGCTTGATGGCGCTGGCCGAAGCATGGGCGATCACCAGCGGGCGGATTTCATCGGTGACGGGCAGGATTTCAAAAATGCCCGTACGACCTTTATAACCCGTTCCCCGGCACTCGTCGCACCCGACCGCTTCATGGATGGGCCCCTCGGTGGAGAGTCGTTCCAAGGGGAAGTTGTGCTCGCGAAGGAACTCGTGGTCGACCTCCACGGGGTTTCGGCAGGCCTTGCATAGCCCACGCACAAGGCGCTGGGCCACGATGCCTTCCACGGAAGACGCAACCAAAAACGGTTCGATCCCCATATCCAGCAAGCGTGTAATGGTGCTGGCGGAGTCGTTGGTGTGGATGGTGCTGAATACCAAGTGGCCGGTAAGCGCGGCGCGGATCGAGATTTCGGCTGTCTCCTTGTCGCGGATCTCGCCCACCATGATGACGTCCGGATCCTGCCGGAGGAAGGTGCGCAACGTATTGGCGAACGTTAGCCCGATTTCCGGGCGCATCTGCACCTGGTTCACCCCGGCCATTTCGTATTCAATCGGATCTTCGGCCGACATGATGCGCTTGTCCACCGAGTTGATGGTGTGGAGCCAGGCGTACAGCGAAGTCGACTTCCCCGAACCGGTTGGGCCGGTGACGAGCAGAATGCCGTGTGGGCGGGTGATCATCTTCTTGAGCAGAGTGCTGTCGTGATCGTTCAGCCCCAGATCCTTCATGGTAATCAAGCCACCGCCGCGCATCAGCAGGCGGAGGCTGACGCTTTCTCCGTAGACCGTCGGCATGGTCGAAACACGGACGTCGATCGCCTCGCCGCGGATGCGCACGCTGATGCGTCCGTCCTGCGGCAGGCGCTTTTCCGCAATATCCATGTTGGCCATGACCTTGATGCGGGAGATTATCGACGATTGGAAGCGCTTGAGCTGGGGCGGCATCGGGGTTTCGTGCAGCACTCCATCCACGCGGTAGCGGATGCGCAGATCCGTTTCCATCGGTTCAATGTGGATATCGGTTGCGCGGTCCTTGAACGCCTCCCCGATAATCTGGTTCACGAACTTGACGACGGAGGCTTCCTGATCGAGCTCGCTCAGATCCTGGTTGAGGAGGCTCTCCTCGTCCTCGAGATCGATGCGGTTGTCCTGCATCATGCGGTCGAGGGTTTCCGCGCCGACGCCGTAGAGTTTTTTTGCAGTGGTGGAAATATCGTCGTCCGGGCTGAGGACCAACCGGATGCGGCAGTCGGCCGCCAGGCGGAGAGCATCGGCAAGCCCCGGGGTAAACGGGTTGCTGGTGGCCACCAGCAGGCTGTTCTCCTCTTCGGCCAGCGGGATCACGTTGTATTGGAAAATTGCCTTGGTTGGAAGCTTTTCGAGGGTTTCGGCATCGATTTCAATATCCTTTAGCCGTCGGAAAGGAAGGTTCATGGCCTCGGCCAGCTTTTCGAGGAAGAGCTCCTCCTTCAACTCCGTGCCCGCAAGCACCGCCTCGCGGATGGACTGGCCATTCTCCCGGGCTTTGCCGAGAAGGGTTGCAAGTTGCGGGTCTTCGAAAAGACCCGTCTGGTCGAGTAGTTCGTGGATTCTTGTATTCGTTGTTAACATTGCGATGAGTTTGCCATTCACTCCTTGGGAA
Organism: Kiritimatiellales bacterium; assembly: GCA_030630445.1. GTDB lineage: Bacteria > Verrucomicrobiota > Kiritimatiellia > Kiritimatiellales > Pontiellaceae > Pontiella. Next base: position 7,353 of record DAOVNC010000166.1, read on the forward strand.
AAGCAACAGATTATTGCCTTCCTGTCGTGTTGCATTCAAAGTTTCCGAAGGTGTGCGTTGAAATTTCCGCGTCCGTGCGTTGAAGTTTCCGAGACAACCTATCTTTTCTTTCTCGTTGGCGAGTTCTCGTATCGCATCAGCACGATGGGCTTGCCTCCTTCCC
>DAOVNC010000224.1 GCA_030630445.1 Kiritimatiellales bacterium
GGGAAGGAGGCAAGCCCATCGTGCTGATGCGATACGAGAACTCGCCAACGAGAAAGAAAAGATAGGTTGTCTCGGAAACTTCAACGCACGGACGCGGAAATTTCAACGCACACCTTCGGAAACTTTGAATGCAACACGACAAATACGTATTTAATTGTTGCCATCCCGAATTACCGGCGTAGATTCGACCCATTGGGAGGAACACACGATGGCTTCATCAATTCCTCATGCACGTGCCCTCGCCGCGGTGCCCCATCGCCGGCTACGCAACCGGACAACCCAACCCGCCCCATCCTCCGGACAGCCCGTCCAACCCCAAAAGGTAATCCCATGAAAAAGAATATGAATAGCGTGCGCATCATCCTGCTGTCGGCACTCGCCCTGATGGCCGCACCCCCCCGCTCGGTCGCACAGACGCCGATAGTCGAAACCCTGCCGCCGACTGACATGCTCAACGACACGGCCACATTCAACGGCACGGCCAACCCCAACGGAACCGAAACCACGGCATGGTTTGAATGGAGCACCATCCATGACAACGGCTACGGCAACCACACCGAACCGCAAAATGTCGGCGGCGGCACAACCGCCGCACCGATAACCGCCTCGTTGAGCAACCTGGTGCAGGGCGTCTCCTACCATTACCGGCTGGCCGCCTCCAACAGCTTCGGCGTGGTGCGCGGCGGGGAGCAACGCTTCTGGACGCCCCGCATCGACCTCCACGCCCCGGCATTCCAAACCCACAAACGGGGCACGCCATTTATCGACCCAGCAACCGTCCACGGATTCCCGACGGCCGTCGCGGTGGGCCGCTTCCACGGTCTGGCACTACGGCCCGACGGCACGGTCGTCGCATGGGGGGACAACACCTACGGGCAGTGTACTGTTCCCGTCGGCGCAACCAACGTGATGACCATTGCGGCAGGCAATTACCATAGTCTGGCGGTGCGAAGCGACGGGTCGGTCGTCGCATGGGGGAGGAACGACTATGGCCAGTGCACCGTTCCCGCCGGCGCGACCGACGTGGTGGCCATTGCGGCAGGCAGCGGGCACAGCCTGGTGCTGCGGGGCGACGGCGCGGTCGTCGCATGGGGGAGGAACGACTTTGGCGAGTGCAGCGTTCCCCCCAGCGCTGCCAATGTGGTGGCCATTGCGGCAGGCAGCTTGCACAGCATGGCGCTGCGGGACGACGGTACGGTCATCGCGTGGGGGTGGAACTACTATGACCAGTGCACCGTTCCCGCCGGCGAGACCAACGTGGTGGCCGTCGCGACGGGCGGTTCCCACAACATGGCGTTGCGGGACGACGGCACGGTCATCGCGTGGGGGTGGAACGAGTATGGCCAGTGCACCGTTCCCGCCGGCGCGACCAACGTGGTGGCCATTGCGGCAGGCGGCCAGGACAGCCTGGCGCTACGGGACGACGGCTCGCTCGTCGGATGGGGATCGTACCACTATTATGGCGAGCTCATTCCCGCCAGCGCCACCAATGTAGTGGCGATCGCGAGTACCGGCCACCGAAGCCTGGCATTGAGAAGCGACGGTTGGATCATCGAATGGGCGGCCGACGGCTACCGGCACATTCACGCCCCAATGGACATCCTGGATTTGCCCCTCGCAATAAACGGCACGGTGGATGCCAACACCGCTGGCACATACGTGCTGGGGTACAGCACCACCAATGCACTGGGAGCGGTCGCCACCGCCACCCGCACCGTGGAGGTGGTGCATGTTGCCACGGAACCGGCCACCGAAATGTTCAACGACAGCGCTACGTTCAACGGCACGGCGAACCCGAATGGGAAAGAAACCACGGTCTGGTTCGAATGGGGTTCCATGCCCAACGACCTTGGCAACCAAACCGAACCGCAAAGCATCGGCGACGGCACCACCGACATGGCGGTGACGACCACCTTGACCGGCCTAACTCCGGGGATACTTTACCATTACCGCTTGGTGGCCTCCAACAGCACCTGGGTGGCGCGATGTCTTAAACAACGATTCTGGACACCGGCCATCGACTTCCACACCCCGGCATTCCTAACCGTCGAACCGGGCACCTTCGTCGACCTAACCACCGCCAACGTTCCCCCTCCACCGGAAATCGCAACAGGCTTTCATCACAGCCTGGCGCTACGGGCCGACGGATCGGCCGTCGCATGGGGGTGGAACGACAATGGCCAAACCAACGTTCCCGTCCATGCCACCAACATGACGGCAATCGCGACGGGCTACGGGCACAGCCTGGCGCTACAGCCCGACGGCTCGGTCATCGCATGGGGGTGGAACGACGATGACCAGTGCACCATTCCCGCCACCGTGGCCAACGTGACGGCCATTGCGGCGGGCTACTACCACAGTCTGGCGCTGCGGGAAGACGGTTCGATCGTCGCATGGGGGCACAATGGTTACAGCCAGTGCGACATTCCCGTCCACGCGACCAATGTGGTGGCCATTGCGGCGGGAAGTTTCCACAACCTGGCGCTGAGAAGCGACGGCTCGGTCATCGCTTGGGGACACTCCTATTACGGCCAGTGCACCGTTCCCGCCAACGCGACCAACGTGGCAGCCATTGCGGCGGGCCGGCACGACAGCCTGGCGCTGAGAAGTGACGGCTCGGTCGTCGCTTGGGGATACAACGCCTACGGCCAGTGCACCGTTCCCGTCCACGCGACCAATGTGGTGGCCATTGCAGCGGGCGCCTACCACAGTCTGGCGCTGCGGGACGACGGCTCGGTCGTTGCTTGGGGGAGCAACGGTGACAGCCAATGCACCGTTCCCGCCAACGCGACCAACATGGTGACCCTTGTTGCGGCGGGCTACGACCACAGTCTGGCGCTAAGAAGCGACGGCTCGGTCGTCGCATGGGGGGGCAACAGTTACGGCCAGTGCGACATTCCCGGCACGGTGAACATCCCGAATCCACCCATCGCGGTGGACGGCACGGTGGCTACCAATTTGGGCACATACGTGCTGGACTACAGCACCACCAATACGCTGGGCGCGATCGCCACCGCCACCCGCACCGTGGTGGTGGCCACCCTGCCGATCATCACCACGGAAACGGCCACGGGCATCGGCGCCGACCAGGCCACCCTGCGAGGCTCGGCAAATCCGAGGGCATCCGAAACGCTGGCATGGTTCGAATATGGGCTGGGAGGCAGCTATGGCCAGGAAACCCTGCCGATTCCATTGGGCAACCCGACCAATGCCGTGCCGTTCAGTACCGGTCGGTCGGAGCTGCTCCCCTACATGACGTACCACTACCGGGCGGTGGCCTCCAACGGCATTGGCCGCGCGAACGGTTCCGACCGGTTCTTTACCCTGTCGGCACCCTCCTTTGGCACGCCGTCGCTATCCGAACTGCCCGACCTCGTTCTCGCGCAAGGCGGTGGCACCTCGGTGTGGTTTACTGCGACACCTGCGGGAGTGGATGTCCGGGTAGAGTGCAACAATCCCGTCCTGCTACCAGAGGGCAGTCTTGTGCTGGGTGGTTCCAGCCTCGGCATCGCGCCGGATCCAAACCACTCGGGTTCCGCGCAAGTCACCGTGACCGCCAGCGACGGCATGCAGTCCGCCCGCCAAACCTTCACCCTGACGGTTGGGCCGGTAGATCCGTCGCAACTGCTGAATCTGGAATCCCAAACAATGTCCGGCGGAACCTGGCGACTGCAAGTGTACGACGACGGAACCGCCTCCACTAACTATGTGATGGAGTACCGCCCGGACTTGTCGCCGACCAGCACGTGGAGCGCCGCCGCGAACGTCGTAGACCTCGGCGGCGGGGAATACGAAGTGGATCTCGGAGCGGCGCAAGGCGATGCCGGCTTCTACCGGATCAAGGGTTTCCGCATGCTGCAGGCCGGCTTCGATTCCGCCGAAACCTCGGCGGAGGAAGGCTCCGGCGCAGCCGGCGTTGTGGTGGTGCTCAACAGCATTTTCACCGGTACGCTCGACTACACCTGGACCGATGAAACGGGAACGACCTATGCCGGAACGGTGGAGGTGGACGGCACCACGGTCGTTATTCCGCTTCCCGCCGCGTTTCTCGACGACGATACCGGAATCGGCCAGCTCGAACACCTGGTGCTGGTGCTGGATGGTGGATCGGGCGACTTGCAAACCGGCGACACCGAAAGCCGGATAACCATCGAGGAAAACGATGCCGTCTGGCAGGGCATGATCGAAACCGATAGCGGCAGGCTGGGGTTCACCCTCACCATGCTGCAAACGGGCGGCACGTTCAACGGGCGCATCCAAAGCGAAGGATTCGGCTTTTTCCCGACCAACGCCCTCGTCCAGCTGGCCTTCGCGGAAGACACCTTTACGGCGGTGGCCACGGACATTCCGCTGCCGGTCTTCGAGGACGATCCGGAGCTGGGCTTCATAAACTATCTGGATCTGCGGCTGGATGCGGCCAACCGCCCCGGCGAGACCAACGTCGGTCCCGACCGCATCGAAGGCGAGGCCACGCTGGTCGTCCAGGTGCCGGGTCAGCCGTATCTGGATGCGGCAGCAACCGGCCCGTTCGTTTTGTTCAGGCCGCCCACCGCAGCCTCCACCAACGAAGTCCCCCTCCAACCCGTTCCCTAATAGAAAGGAGACCGATCATGAAAACATTGAATCCAAATAAAGTCGCTCCCCGCAGAAAAAATCATTCTGCCACAAAATCATTCTGCCTAAATAGCCATGGAAGGGGGAAAGGCAGAATAATTGGGTGGCAGAATAATTCTGGAACACGGTTCATGTTGGTACTGGCTTGGCTGGCCTGTTCTGGCACCGCCTTTGCCGCCGACACGGATGTCGCCGACAGCGTGAAACGGAAGCTCTATTGGCCGGATGCCACTACCGCCGAACAGCAGGAGTTCGCCGCCTTCCGCTACAAGGTGCTGCTCTATACCAACGAAACGGGCGGGGTCCGCGCGAATGCCGAGAACATGGGCAATCTCTACGGGGTGGCGGAACGAACCCGCGCCCAGACCGCCGAAAACGAGCTGCGCGCCGGATTGGTCGACTATCCCGAGAGCACGCTCCTGCAAAACCTGCTGCTCGACATCCACTACGACCGCACGGCGGCGGAACTGGTGCTGGCCGGAAACATGCGCACCCCGGATGGCCGAACCGCGGACCGGATGCGCATGGGACCGCCAACGGTGGCCACCGGCCTCGTCATCGACGACGAAATCAACCTGCACCAACAGGCGCTGGAAGCCCACCGATCCGCACTCGCTGGATACATTTCCCTGCTCGGCGACAACCTTGGGACAAACAACGTTCCCCCGGCGGGATATGCGATCTTCAAGGAACTGGTGCCTAGTCGCGGTCTGGAGCCGGCCACCTACCTCGACGGTACCAACGCGGTTTCCGTAACCGGCAGCACGGACACCCTGTTCAACGGCTACAAGGATCTGGTGCTACTGCTCAACGGCCTGCGCGACCATGGGCGCACGGCAGCCGCCTTGGGGAACCTCAAAACAACCCGGAACAATGCGGGAGACCTGGAAGAAACCAAGACCCTGGTCGGCGATGCCCAGCGTTTCCTTTTCCTGCAGCAGGCAAAGCTGCTTGGCATTTTCCCGAAAACCGACCTGCAAGGCGCGGACGCGGCGTCCGGCCTTTCGGAAGCCGCAGGCGGCGTGGACGCGAGCCTGGCCGAGCTGGAAATACTGGCCCAATCCATTCGAGGCGAGGCCAACCTGCTCGGGTTCGAGGGCGACTTTTTAATGTTGGTGCAAAAGTTTGCCGGGCAATCGGTGGATATCTTTGATTCGTTCGATGCCTTTGAACTGCGGCTGAACCCTACCGATCTCTCCAGCCCGTTGCGCTATGCGATGGCACTTCAGGGTAGTGCCGTTGCCTCCTACGACGACTACCGGGGCTACCAGGACCAACTCGAATCCCAAATAGGCAACATAGCCGGCTCAGCCGAAGATCGCCTCTTCCAAATTATGGGAGCCTATCCTGGCGATCCCGGATACGACAGGCCCGACCTGAACGAAGGCTGCGAAATCTGGCAGCAGCTCAAAAGCATCGATATCGCCAAACTTCAAATCCAGCGCAATAAAACCGAGATCGCCAATCTGGAAAAAGAAGTGCTTATCGAAGTGGGACGCTCGCAGTCGATTCAGAACACCATGGTCTATTACGGCAACAAGCAGGCAAGTTTGACCGAGTGGATCGGCCACATCAATGCCGCGCAGGCTTTTGCCAATGAAATGGCTGCTGCCGCCGATGGAATTTCCGTCTCCGCCGGCTTTCTTGGTTGCAGTGTAAGTGTGAGCCC
>DAOVNC010000449.1 GCA_030630445.1 Kiritimatiellales bacterium
ACCTTAAGCCAATGCGCGAGGCGGGGCTGGTGGCGTCGCGCCGCGACGGCACGTCGGTCTACTACAATCGAGGTCCGCTTTTCAACGATGCCGCCTTTACGCAGATCCTCAATGAACGGCTCAAGGAAATTTCCGTCGCCAACCGCGATGCAGCATCGGTCGACCGCGTACTGGATCTGCGGCGGAAGAGGAGCCGCGAGTTTTTCGACGAGATTGCCGGCCGTTACGGCTCCCTGACCGAACCGGGCGGGGGTTGGCAGGCGATGGCGGCGGCGATGGCGGCGGGGTTTGCCGGTAAGCGGGTGGCGGATCTGGGCTGCGGAGAAGGCTATCTGGCCTTGTTGCTGGCGCGCTTTGCCGAAAGGGTGATCGCATTCGACCAGTCTGAAAAGATGCTCAAGCTGGTGGAGGAGAAGGCGGTAGAGCAGGGCGTTGCGGATCGAATCGATTTCCGGGTCGGGATCCTGGAGAGCCTGGATCTGGTCGGTGCGGAGCTGGACGCTGTGTTTTTGAGCCAGTCGTTGCACCATACCTCGAATCCCGAGGATGTCGTGTGCGCGGCTGCGGCGGCGCTGAAACCGGGTGGGCAACTCGTTATTCTGGATCTGGTGCGCCACGAGCATGAATGGGCGCGCGAGGAGTGGGCCGACCAATGGCTCGGTTTCGATCCGCTCGAAATCCGCGAATGGCTAAAGCAGGCCGGACTCAAGCCGCTCGTGATCGACTCGCTCCCCGGTGCCACGCCCGACCTGTCCGTTTTGATGGTGGTGGGGGAGAAAAACTGAAACTTGAAACCTGAAACTTGAAACCTGACGCGAAGCGAGGCTGGAGGAACGACAGCAACGACCGCAGGGAGAGGCAAACCTGAAACTTGAAATCTGAAATCTGAAACTTGAAAAGGGAGACTTCAAATGGCTGGAAAAAAGAAAGCTACAAAGAAAAAAACAAACGACTATGTGATTGCCGATATCTCGCTAGCTGCATTTGGCCGCAAGGAGATGGAGCTTGCGGAATATGAAATGCCGGGGCTGATGGCGCTTCGCGAAAAGCATGGAGAAGAAAAGCCACTCAAAGGCGCGCGCATTACCGGGTCGCTGCACATGACGATCCAAACGGCCATGTTGATCGAGACGTTGCAGGAGCTCGGCGCGAAAGTACGCTGGGCGAGCTGCAATATCTATTCCACGCAGGACCACGCGGCGGCGGCCATCGCCAAGACCGGCACTCCCGTTTTTGCCGTCAAGGGCGAGTCGCTGGAGGAATACTGGGAATATACCGACCGCATCCTCGACTGGGGCAACGGCAAGGGGCCAAACGTGATCCTCGACGACGGCGGCGATGCCACCATGTTTGTCCAGCTCGGCGTGAAGGCCGAAAAGGATCCCTCCATTCTCGACAAGAAGCCGGAAAGCGTTGAAGAGGGCGTACTCTACGCCCAGCTCAAAAAGGCGCTCAAAAAAGATCCGAACCGTTTCTCCCGCATCGCGAAGGGAATTCTTGGCGTCAGCGAAGAAACCACCACGGGCGTTCACCGCCTCTACCAGTTGCATGCCAAGGGCGAGTTGCTTTTCCCCGCGTTCAACGTCAACGATTCCGTCACCAAGTCCAAGTTCGACAACCTCTACGGCTGCCGCCACTCGCTCGTCGACAGCATCATGCGCGCAACCGACGTCATGCTCTCCGGCAAGGTGGCCGTGGTGGCAGGCTACGGCGACGTCGGCAAGGGCTGCGCCCAGTCGCTCATCGGACAAGGCGCCCGCGTGGTCATCACCGAAATCGATCCGATCTGCGCGTTGCAGGCCGCGATGGAAGGCTATGAAGTGATGAACATGGACGACGCCTGCCTGATTGGCGATATCTTCGTAACCACCACCGGGTGCTGCGACGTCATCACCGAGCGCCACATGAAAAAGATGAAGGACATGGCGATCGTCTGCAACATTGGCCACTTCGACTCCGAGATCCAGGTCGAGAAAATGAAGAAATACAAGTGGACCAACATTAAGCCGCAGGTCGACAAGATTACCTATCCGAACGGCAGCAGCATTATCCTGTTGGCGGAAGGCCGTCTCGTGAATCTCGGCTGCGCCACCGGCCACCCGAGCTTTGTGATGAGCAACAGCTTCACCAACCAGGTGCTCGCGCAGATGGAGTTGTACTGCAATCCCGGAAAATATCCCATCGGCGTCTACACCCTGCCGAAGATTCTCGACGAGGAGGTCGCGCGCCTGCACCTCGAAAAGATTGGCGTCAAGCTCGACAGCTTGAACAGGAAGCAGGCGAAATATCTGGGCATTCCCCAGTCCGGCCCGTTCAAGCCCGAGCACTATCGCTATTAGGTTATCCAGACACGGAGACATGGAGGGGGCGGCCAGCAGGCCGCCCCTTTCAAGGAGACCTCGTCGGGTGGACTGGCGAAGATCTACCGGAAACGCTATTGCTCCGAACTCTAGAGCATTGAACGATTGAGATGTCGTATATGTGGAGGGACGACCTCTGTGTCGTCCTAACGGCAGAGTAGAACAGCACCTTGGATTCGGTAGGACGGGACAGAGCCGAATGGCACTTAGTTAAGGAGATATAGAAGCACTTTTTGCCTGTATTCACCACCATCCCGCTCTCCCATCCCCTCTCTCCACTTTGTTGCGAGTGAACTACATAGAAAGCACTCCTTTGTCGTTCTGTCGCAGCGAAGCGGAGACGGGTGTGTCGGCTGTTCGGGCTTAACTAAGTGCCATTCGGGACAGAGCCCGTCCCTCCAACCGGAACATACGGCATCACATTC
>DAOVNC010000127.1 GCA_030630445.1 Kiritimatiellales bacterium
ATATACGCGTTTGGAACCAAGAAGAGCAAGAGTCTCCCGAGTATCTCATTCAGTGTAAAAGACAAAAAGAAAAAATAGATAAGGTCACCGTAAAAGGACTTTACGCAGATTTACTTGAAGAAGGTGTTGGGATGGGGCTTTTGGTAACTACTTCGGAATTTAGCATCGGAGCCAGGAAAACTGTTGGAGTACGTGGCTACCCCATAAAAGAAGTTAATGGAGAGATGGTAAAGAACTGGTTGAATGAGTTGCGTACGCCCGGTTCGGGGATTGTTCGAGTATGACAGGAAAACGGGTCAACCTGTTAAATTTAGAGAATGGATGTAATGAAGGGAGGTCTGGATGAAGCTATTCTGCACATTTGCGATTGGAATGTTGGTTTTTCTGGGGGCATGCAAGGTGTCTGGGGAAGAACGCGGGAAAGGGCAATATGAGCACATCACGCAGGACAACGTAGGGCTGGATTTGGACAGTGGGGATCTACGTTTCAACGATGATCCGGTAAGCTTGGAGCGTTTGGAAGAACAGCTGCAGAAGTCGTATTCGGTTTCTCTTGGTGCGGCGTCTTTTTCCGGGGAACAGGCGGTCGTGTCTTCAGGCCATCTGTTGGCAGTTCTCGGAATAGGGGTCAGCCGCTGAATCTTAGAATCAAGGGTTTTGTGAGAGAAAAGTAAAAGGGGCAGAATGACGCTTTCTAAAATTCATCGGCTGACCCCTGTTTCTTAAACGCAAAGCGAAGCGGGCACGATTTCAGAGTCGAAGGGGTCATCGAAGGGGTCAATCCTTTGATATTAGTGTCGAGGGAAAAAGGGGATTAGATATGAAAAAGTATTTCTTGATGGGGTTCTCCGTCGCAATCGCATTCAATGCATGGGCACAAGCTCCGGAAATGTTCCGCTACCAGGGGCGCTTGGTTGACGGCACAAACCTGGTCAACGCAAGCCTTCCCATGAGCTTTAAGCTGTACGACGCACTGAGCAACGGCAACCTGCTTTACGAAGATTCCAGTTCCGTGCTTGTGGTCGATGGGCTTTATGCCACCGATATCGGCGACGACACCATCTTTGGCTCCTTGGCCGATGCGCTTACCCACCCGGCGGTCTATCTCGAACTGACCATCGATGGTGAAACGCTCTCCCCCCGCGAACAACTGGTTTCCGTGCCCTACGCGCTGAATAGCACGCCCCCCGGCACCATCGTCCTTTCCGCCACGCATCCAAATCCGGAACTGGAAGCACAGGGCTACTCGCTCTATTACGAGGACGTGACCCAAGCTGACTGGAAGGGAATTGAGAATGGTCCTATCATGAACTCGCCAGGATTTGGGGTATTTGGATTTGAAAACAAACTGGGCGTATATTTTGATGCTTCCCTGGAGCCCAACGTCTACCTGACCGAAGACGGAAAATCATGGGAGGAAGGAACCAGTCCCTTTTACCTTGGCATGGATCCAGAAACCCTCGAATTCAACGGCACGCTTTTCTTCTTTAAAGCCGACGGAACCGAAAATGCGGCCTGCTCCACCACCGATCTCCAAAGCTGGGATGTCTGGACAAACGAATTCAGCGCCAATGCGATGGACACGTTCTTCCTTGATGAGATGGTGGTCTTCAAAGATGCCCTTTGGGCGTTTGTACACGATATGGCTCCCAGCAACCACGTCATGCGCTCGACCGACGGAATGAACTGGACGAAAATGGCCGATGGGCCGTGGGGCGACCTGAATATATATGCAGAAAATATCCTCGTATCTGAAGATACAATGTGGGTTGTTGCTCCCGAGCCATCCGATTATTCAAATCGAATCTGGAGCACAACGGATGGAATAAGCTGGAGCAAATCAGCATCCTCGGTTCCTACAGCAAGCATGTATACCCCATCACTGATTTATCATCGCGGTGCAATCTGGAGTTTCTCCGGAAGCGACATCTCCCCCATGAATTGCTGGAAATCTATTGATAATGGAGATAATTGGACTTTGATATCCACCAACCTGCCAGTTGTAAATGGATCCTATGGAGATGCCGTCACCACTCATGAAGATAAGATGTGGTTATGGGGAGTATCAGATTCAAACGACATGAAAAAAAGCATCTATTGGAGCGAAAACGGTGCAGATTGGAAAAACTCGTTTAACTCCTACAGTACTTCTGGAATAGACCTTGTCAGCTTGACCAATGGCCGACTATGGATTTTCCAAGGCAATGACGGAGGAACAGGGGAGTCTCCTTTCTATTATATCGGGGGCCCTAAGAAAGATGACGGGCTTTACTATTACCGGAAGGACTAACCATGAAACGATTGCTCCTCTATTCGGTTCTGCTGTCCTCCGCGATAAGCTGGGCATATGAAAACACAACGCTGAATATTTCAGCGTGTGGCGGACGCATGGAAAGTTCCCGCTTCACGAACGTTGGCTCGATCGTTCCCGTGGGTGGTTCTACGACCTTCACGGGATTGTTCTGCAACCATTCCGGATTTGCGGCGGGATTCATCCTTCAACCACAAACTGCTTTCAGTGGTCTTCCGGATGAGTGGAATCCAGACAACGACTTTGATGGTCTGATGGACGGCGAGGAAATCGTTGCTGGTTCGAGCCTATACAAAATCGATACGGATGCAGATGGATTAAGCGACTTTGACGAAGTCCGTATCCACGGATCCAATCCCACACAGGGAGACAGCGATGCTGATGGGATGAACGATCTCAACGAACTGATTGCAGGGACCTCCCCCACCAATGAAACCAGTATTTTGGCGGTCGAATGCATCATCCAGCCCGACGGAGAACGCTTGGTATCGTGGTTTGGCGTGCAAGGCCGCTCGTATATCTTCCAGTATGCCGACTCGCTGGGAACCGACAACTGGCAGTCCTATCCGTTTGAGGTCACCGGCTTCGACGTAGCCATCGCCTTCTTGGACAGCTCAACCGCACCGGAACGCTTCTATCGTGTGAAGGTCCGCAATACAGAGGAAAACGGGCCAGTCCTTTGATATTAGTGTCGAGGGGGAAAGGGTCGGTTCCGTAATAACGTAATGAAGAGAAGTTTGTTTGAATGAATGTCATGAAGGGAGGTCTGGATGAAGCTATTTTGCACATTTGCGGTTGGAATGTTGGTTTTTCTGGGGGCATGCAAGGTGTCCGGGGAAGAACGCGGGAAATGTCAATACGAGCACATCACGCAGGATAGCGTGGGGCTGGATTTGGACAGTGGGGATCTACGTTTCAACGATGATCCGGTAAGCTTGGAGCGTTTGGAAGAACAGCTGCAGAAGTCTTATTCGGTCTCTCTTCGTGCGGTGTCTTTTTCTGGGGGAAAGGCGGTCGTGTCTTCAAGCCATCTGTTGGCCGTTCTCGAAATGATCGATCATGCGGGAATTGATCCGAAGCTGGTTCGACTCAATCTTTATCTGCCACCAAAAGTGAAACGAAACAAATATCATCACATTGAGTTGGAGAGGGGTGGGAAGGTTGTTCTTGATGGATCGGAGATCGCGGTCGCAGATCTTGCTGAAAAGAAATTGCAAGGACACCCTTTTGTGCTCCATCCGAAGTCTAAATCCATGAAGGCCGATTATCGACAATTGCTTTCTGTGCTTCGTGCAATGGGGAGCCATGCGGAGATGGCTGGTTTAGGTTTCATCAATTACGAACACGTTGAAGTAGAGGCTCAGATTTATCAGCTGAAACCTGATGGAAGCCGAGATGTTCTTTCCGCTCCCCGGTTGAGCACGATGCCGGGGAATTCCGCGATGATCAGGGTGGTGGAAAACGCATCCGGCCGGAAAACCTATCTTCCGGGGACGGATGACTTTCATCAGGAGGATCTGGCGAACCTTGGAATCCGGTTCTCCGTCAAGCCCCAGATCATCGGCGATCATATTCGGGTATCCGGCGTGGTCATCATGACGAAGTTGATAGACCGGGATGGTGTTTTTCTGCAAGGGAATATCCCGATTGCCAGCTATTCATGCTCTAAGACGGTGGTGCCGTTTTCGGTTGTTTTTCCTCCCGGTTCAGAGGCCGTTGTTTTTCCTGTGGCCGAAGTTGATGGCAAGGACACCATGTGCCGACTAACTGCTCGTGTTTTAGGCAAAAACGGCATGTCTCGGACGGATCGTGAGAGAGCAAGGGCGATGGCGAATCCCTCGCAGGCGAAAGGGTCGATCCCGAATGGCACTAAAGTTAAGCTGTTTTAAACCGTTTTTCTGTGTCTCTGTTCCGAGCCTCCGGGCAGGCCAGCGGCCTGCGGTACGATTGCCGTGTCGCCCGGTTGCCATTCTCTTCGGTCATTGCTTTCGTTGAACCATTCGCTTTGCTCATTATTTCCTTCGTAAATTATGCATCACGTTGCTAGCGCTAAAGCCTCGCTTTGCGTCCAGCGGGCTTCGGAGCCGCCAAGATGGCGGTGGCACGAGAACTGTACCGCAGGCCGCTGGCCTGCTTTGGTGCAACATTGGATAACGCTTAACTTAGTGCCATTCGGGGCAGTCCCGTATTATAGTAATCAATCGCAAGATTCTCGATTACAGGACGGGCGCTTTTTGCCTGGCAGGTGCACGTGTTGAATATTGGGGCTGATGCTTATCCAATAAAGGGTCTTCCGCAAAATCTATGGGGACATCGCAGGGGAATACAACCGCAGATGGGCGCGGATGGCTCGGATAAAGTGGAGAAATGGATACCATCGGGCTCCAAATCAGGTGTTGTTTTTCTGTATCAAAATGTCATATGACTCTGACGTACTGGTTTTGCATGAGTATTCCCAATATTCGCGCCCATCCGCGCCATCTGCGGTCAAATTGACTTGATGTTGCCCACGAATTCAGCGGAAGAGCTCCAATAAAAGGTCGGTTGTGGTGCTGGATATATTTAGGCCCCGGAGCGCGTTCCGGGGCCTGCCGGACATCACGAGCTTTTATGTTAATCATTTGCCGGTCGGTTTTGCCCTGACACGGCAACTTTTTAGCGATTTGAACCTCGGTGTTGCCGACTAAGGGAGCTCCCCTTTCCAACCCCTTAGACCGCATTTCCTTACAGGCGTTGATAGAAATCCTTAAATCCTGTCCGTCCTGTCAATCCCGTCTAAAAATTCCGGAGGGGAGGGATTGGCCGAAAACCACGAGGATAGAACTTGAACGGGTGGGGGCGGGGCATATAATCGCGTACTTGTTAAATTTAGGTGAAAATCATGGCAAAAACACTGTTTGAAAAGATTTGGGACACGCACGTCGTCAAGGAGCTTCCGGGCGGCGAGGTATTGCTTTATATCGACCGTCATTTGGTGCATGAAGTGACCAGCCCGCAGGCCTTCGAGGGCCTTCGCTTGCAGAATCGCAGGGTGCGCCACCCGGAGCTGACGTTTGCGACGGCTGATCACAATGTGCCTACCGACAGTCGTACGGAAATCATCGACCCGGTCGCCAAGACGCAGGTCGATGCGCTAGCGAAAAACTGCGCCGACAATGGTATCACGTACTATGGCATGGAGTCCGAAAATCAGGGTGTCGTGCATATTATCGGTCCCGAGCAGGGCATCACGCTTCCGGGCACCACGATTGTTTGCGGCGATTCGCATACGGCAACGCACGGTGCGTTCGGCGCGATTGCTTTTGGCATCGGCACCTCCGAGGTGGAGCATGTGCTCGCCACGCAAACCTTGCGCCAGAAAAAACCGCAGCAGTTCAAGGTGGAATTCAAGGGCATGCTCCCTGTCGGCGTCACCGCCAAGGACATGGTGCTTGAGCTGTGCGGCCAAATAGGCACCGCCGGCGGAACGGGTTGCGCGTTTGAGTTCTGCGGCGAAGCCATCGAAGCACTTTCCATGGAGGGCCGCCTGACCGTCTGCAACATGGCGATCGAGGCGGGCGCGCGTGCCGGGCTGATTGCGTCCGACCAAACCACCATCGACTATGTCACGGCGGAGGATCGTCCGTTCGCGCCGAAAGGCGAAGCATTGGAAAAATCGATCGTCTATTGGAAGACGCTCTTTTCCGATGCCGATGCGGTTTTCGACAAGACGCTGGTGATCGATGTTTCCAATCTGGAGCCGCAGGTGACCTGGGGCACGAGCCCGGGCATGGTGACGGGGATCGGCCAGACCGTTCCGGCGCTGGACGGCGTTGTGGAATACAGTCAGGAAGATGTGCGTGCCGCGCTTGACTACATGGGGCTTGAACCGGGTATGAAGATGACCGATATCAAAGTTGATGCCGTGTTCATCGGCAGCTGCACCAATGGCCGCATCGAAGACCTCCGCGAGGCCGCAAAGGTGATGGAGGGCAAGCAGGTGGCCGACGGCGTGCGCGTGCTGGTGGTTCCGGGTTCCGAAAAGGTCCGCTACCAAGCCGAAGCGGAACGCCTCGACCGCATCTTCCACGAGGCAGGCGCAGAGTGGCGCTATGCCGGTTGCAGCATGTGCCTTGCAATGAACCCGGACAAGCTGGCGGAAAAGGAGCGTTGCGCGTCGACCTCCAACCGCAACTTTGAAGGGCGGCAGGGCCGCGGCGGACGCACGCACCTCGTTAGCCCCGCGATGGCGGCAGCAGCAGCCATTTCCGGCCACTTCGTGGACATCCGGAAATGGAATATCTAAATCCGAATCGCTAAATTCTAAATAAATTCCAATGGGTGAAAATCAAAAACTAAAGCAGTACGATCTCGAAGACCGCACGTTTGAGTTTGCGGGTCGGGTCAGGGCATTTGTCCGGAAAATCCATAAGGACATTCCGAATATTGAAGATGCGAAACAGGTTGTGCGATCATCTGGGTCGGTTGGCGCAAATTATATCGAAGCCAATGAAGCGCTGAGCAAGAAGGATTTTTTGATGCGTGCCAAGATTTTCCGAAAAGAGGCAAAGGAAAGCCGGTTTTGGTTGCGGCTGATCTATTCGGGAGATGATGGCTGGTGTGAGAAAGAACGTATCGCCCTCGTTCAAGAGGCCAAGGAACTAACCTCCATCTTCGGGGCTATCGTGACGAAGAGCCAGTGACCGGGTTTTGAAATTGGAAATTGCATATTGAATATTGTTTAGAGTTTAGCGATTAGAAATTAGGATTTAACACTATGGATGCTTTTAAAACATTTACCGGGACGGTCTGCGCGGTGGATCGCGCGAACATCGATACGGATGCGCTGATCCCGAAGGAATACCTTAAGTCGATCAAGCGTACGGGCTTCGGCCACGCGCTCTTTTCCGATTGGCGCTATAATGCCGATGGAACGGACAATCCGGAATTTATCCTGAACCAGCCGAAGACCCAGGGCGCGTCGATCCTCGTTGGCCGCACCAATTTTGGTTGCGGTTCCAGTCGCGAACATGCGGTATGGGCGGTGGCGCAGCAGGGCTTCAAGGTGGTGATTGCCCCGAGCGAGGGCGGGATCCCGGCCTTTGCCGATATCTTCCGCAACAACTGCGCGAAGAACGGGGTGCTGACCATTCAACTGGCCAGCGAACAGGTTGACCAGATCTTTGCGATGGCGGAGGCCGGCGGGCCACTGGAGGCAACGGTTAGTCTCGAGGAGCAGAAGCTTTCTTTCAAGGAGGCCGAGTTTATGTTTGAAATGGATCCGGCAGTGAAGGAAAAACTGTTGCTCGGCATGGACGATATTTCCGAGTCGCTCCAGTATGAGAGCGATATTTCGGTTTTTGAAACAGCCCACGATACGCAGTTGGGATCATGAATGAAAAACTATCTGACGGCATCCATCTCTGCCTCCGCGGTTCGATATAACATTGCGCTTGTGCGGGAGCGGATAGGCCGCGATGTAAAGCTGTGCCCCGTGGTGAAGGACGATTGCTATGGCCATGGCATGGATGTGCTCTATCCCGTGCTCTCCAGCCTGGTGGATGGTTTTGCCGTGGCCTCTCCGCACGAGGCGCTGGCTCTGCGCCGCCGAGGGTATAAAGGATTTGTTCTCTGCCTGCTTTCCGCCTATTTCGACGAGCTGGATGTGCAGGATGAGCTGGTGCGCCAATCCATCACTCAGACCGTCATGTCGACCACGGCGCTCGCCTCAATCCGGGCGGCGGCGGAGCGGGTGGGCGCGGCGGCGCAGGTTCATTTGAAGGTCGATACCGGAATGGGGCGACTCGGGGTTCCCGTCCGCCAGGCTGCCGGCTTGATCCGGTCGATCCATGAACTTTCGGATGTGGAGCTGACCGGCATCTACACCCATTTTGCCACGGCTGATGAAGCGGACAAAACAACAACCCTCCACCAGCTTGAAGAATTCAAATCCATCATCCCGAAGGATGAAAGCCTCGTGGTCCATGCGGCCAATTCGGCTGCGGCGCTCGATCTGCCGGAATCCCATTTTAACATGGTGCGGCTTGGCATCGCCCTCTATGGATACCGCCCCTCGGATGGATTGACCGATGAGACGGAGTTGAAGCCCTGCATGGAGGTTGTAGCCCAGTTGATTGCCGTCAAGAACCTGCCGAAGGGGAGCCGAAGCGGCTATGGCCTGACGTACGAATACATCCGCGACAGCCGCGTCGGCATTGTGCCCATCGGCTATGGCGACGGCTATTTCCGCAACCTTTCCAACCAGGCGGTGGTGCGGATCCATGGCAAGGATGCGCCGGTGTGCGGCCTTGTTTCGATGGATCAAATGACCGTGGATGTCACGGACATTCCCGACGCCAAGGTGGGCGACAAGGTGGAGATCATCTCTTCCGATCCGCTGGCACCCAACAGTGTCGAAAACCTGGCGCGCTTGGCGGGAACCATTCCCTACGAAATCACCTGCCACCTCGGCCAC
>DAOVNC010000057.1 GCA_030630445.1 Kiritimatiellales bacterium
CATTGCCGTGCATATCGTACAGGCCCCAGGCATTGGGGTCTTTGAGTCCTACGGGATTCGTTCTTTCCGAGCTGTTTTTAGTATACCAGCCCATGGAGTCCAGCTTTCCTGAAAATTCCCCGGTGGATCCTGCGCGGCAGGCATATTCCCACTCCGCTTCCGTCGGCAAGGTGTATTCATAACCCTCAGGCAGGCGCCCCTCTCTTCTCTCGGTCGTTGTCAACCACTTGCAAAACCCATTGGAATCCTTCCAACTCACCCAGCACACTGGAAATTCCGAACCAGTTGGCATCGGAACCTCATTCTGCACGGGCTTATGAATGACGAAGCTATCGGCGGGCTTTTCTGAATCCGCCGGCTTTTTGTATTTTAGATATTGCCGATATTGCTGAAAGGTTACTTCGGTCTTGGCCATCCAGAAGGGCCGGGAGAACACAACCTTATGCACGGGCTGTTCGTCATCCTCCCCCTCGTTGGATCCCATCATGAACTGGCCGGTGGGGATCGGTTCGAATTCCATGGTCACACTATCTTCCAGATCCACGACCCATGTTTTGGTGGTACCCGGTCCGATGCCCTTTTCCATCATGACGCTTTTTTCCTTCAAACCATCCCAGTCTGCAGAAAAAGAGTTTTTGTAGGGGGTGTACCCTTCTTTCGAAATCGACAGCGTATAGCGCTGCCCCTTCTTTAGCTTCACCGCACCGGTTCCAATGGTGGCGGTTTTATCGCCATCGGGCATGTGGACGGTCAGGGTGATGTCGGCCGCTAGAACACTGCACACGACTTTCAGGGATGGGCTTTTGGAATTGTTCTGGGCGGATACCTGGTTCGCGCTGCCTATCAATAATACGGTTAAAAACAGACCCATCCATGTTCTCATAATGCTCTTCCCTTTTTGTTTAGTTGATCGCAAAGACTCTCAAATTCCAGATCGATTCCAAGAGAAAACATCAAAAGACATACACAACTATAATTTTGACCCAAGCGCGAGGCTTCATGGAAAGGTTGAATTACGCATTGCCTGTTCCGTATTCGTTTCCATTTGTAATCGGCCTGGTTCTCCTTCACGATGCGCCACTATGAAAAAAGAAATCAATTTGAGCGGCGGAATCGATCTCGATGCTGTGGTCGATAACAAGGAGAAGCGGATCGACGGGCGGAAGGCCGACGAGCTGCGCCCAGTGAAGTTTACCAAGGATTTTATCACTACGGCCAAAGGGTCTGTATTGATTGAAATGGGCAACACGCGGGTGATCTGCAATGCGAGCGTGGAGGAAAACGTCCCGGGATGGATGCGTTTCCAGAAGGTGCCCGGCGGGTGGGTGACGGCGGAGTACAGCATGCTGCCCGGTGCCACGCAGGACCGAACCCAGCGCGAAGCCTCGAGAGGGAAGATTGGCGGGCGCACCATGGAAATCCAACGGTTGATTGGCCGTTCGCTGCGCGCGGTGGTCGATCTCAAAAAGCTGGGCCGCCGCCAGATCTACCTTGATTGCGATGTCATCCAGGCCGATGGCGGAACGCGAACGGCGTCGATCACCGGTGCATACGTTGCCCTGAAGCTGGCGGTTAACCGCCTGATGAAGGAGGGGTTGCTCAAGGAAGATCCGATCATCGAAGGCCTCGCGGCCATCAGTGTAGGCATCCACAAGGAAGTCCCCATTCTCGACCTCTGCTATTTCGAAGACTCCGCTGCCGAGGTGGACGCCAACTTTGTGATGACCGAATCCGGGAAAATCATCGAAGTGCAGGGTACTGCCGAAGGCGCACCGTTCAGCAAGGATGAACTGATGCAAATGATGACCCTTGCCGAAAAAGGCATCGGCGAACTCGCCGAAATGCAGCGGGCCGCCTTTAGCTAGAGCATATCAAGAAAAACCGTAGCCGCATCCTGCACTGCAATCCTTACATTTTTAGGCAGAATAATTGGGTGGCAGAATGATTTTTGAAGGGACAGTTTTCGGCGGAGTGGAAAAATTATTTTGCCACTAGATCATTCTGCCTTCTCTTCTCGAGGCGCCTAATGGCTACAGGATTATTTAAAACGCAATAAGGGCGGGAACCCCGGCTTGATGCCAATCCGCACGGATCGACTTCGGTTGTTCCGTGCTTTTTTTATTTTTTCCAATGTGACGAATATCCCCTCATCGGGGTACGCATATTGTATAGGGGAATAGCCACAAAGGAGAACACCATGAGAAAGAGAACACGTATTACACTGCTCGTATGCGCAGTTATGACTGGCTGGATGCTGCAGCCTGCGATGGCAAAAAAAGGCAAGGGCGGTGGAAAGCCTGCACCCGTACCCGTACTGAGCAATGCCGAAGCCAGCGACCTGCTGTTCATGCGGGAAGAGGAAAAGCTGGCCCGCGATGTCTACATCGCCATGTATGCCGAATGGAGTACTCCCGTATTCGACAACATCTCGCAATCCGAGCAAACGCACATGGACAAGATTCTGGGTCTTCTCGATAAGTATGGCCTGGCCGATCCTGCACTCGGCTTCGGCGAATTTGCCGATGCGGAACTACAGGAGCTATTCGATGCCCTGATCGATCTCGGCCTTCAGTCCGAACTTGACGCGTTGATGGTTGGAGCGCTGATCGAAGAGGTCGATATGGAAGACATCGTTCTGGCCATGGAGCGCACCGACGAGGCCGACATCCTAACCGTCTATGGAAACCTGTTGGCCGGTTCGGAAAACCACCTGAATGCCTTCGTGAAGAAGATCGAAGCCATCACCGGCGAAACCTACGTCGCGCAGTGGATCTCGCAGGAAGAGGTCGACGCCATTCTGGGCCGCTAGTTTTTACCCGCGAAAAATGTTCCAACCATTGGGTTTTCCCAATGGTTGGATCTTTTTGGCAAAACCATTACGCGTGTACCCTCCAGTTGGGATAGCCCTGCCTACGGAACTATGACCAGCTGGATGCATGGGTCTGGAACTTTGCAATGAAACCACTCCACAGACACCGACCAACCTTCCCGGAACTTATGGGTGCCGTTGCCTACCTGCTGGGAGGTGTATTCTGCTTCGGCATGATCTACTACCACATTCAGAGCGGGGAAATCGGCGAAGAGAAGCTGAAAGCGCTCATCCTCATATCGCTCGCCACCACCGGCATCTTCCTCATCGCAATGTCTACCCGCTATCCATTTACTCCCCAGAGGTTGGGATCCCGCCGGAAAATCCGTACGCGAAAGTGATCGTGGAATTCTTCCAACCTTATTGAGTCGGTAATTTTAATTTCGATGGTTAAACACAAGATCTGCCTGCCTAGGAAAATGCCTATACCAATCCAATCTCCTCGGCGGAGTCGGCCTTGTTCTACAGGATAGAGCTGGAATAGAGGCTACATGTTGGCGACGACGGCGTCGGCGAATTCGGAGCAGGTGAGCCAGGTGGCGTCTTGCATCATGTGCGCGAAGTCGGCCGTGACGGTCTTGTTCTGGATGGCTTTGTCGACGGCGGCGATGACGAGGTCGGCGGCTTCGATCCACGGTAGATAGCGCAGCATCATTTCCCCGGAGAGCACCAGCGAGCAGGGGTTTACCTTGTTTTTCCCGGCAATGTCGGGTGCGGTTCCATGGGTGGCCTCGAAGACGGCCTTGCCATCGCGGTAGTTAATGTTCGCGCCCGGAGAGATTCCGATGCCGCCGACGCAGGCCGCCAGCGCGTCGGAGACATAGTCGCCGTTGAGGTTGAGCGTGGCAATCACATCGTAGTCCTGCGGCTTGAGCAAAATATTTTGGAGAAAGGCATCACAGATGCAGTCTTTAAGGACGATCTCTTCGCCGGTATGCGGATTGGTTAGCTTGTAGACCTTTTCCGTTCCGTGGTAGACCGCGCCGAATTCCGCTTCGGCCAACTCGATGCCCCACTGGCGGAACGCGCCTTCGGTAAACTTCATGATGTTGCCCTTGTGCACGAGCGTCACCGACTTGCGGTTGTTGTGGATGGCATATTCAATCGCCGCGCGGATGAGGCGCTGCGAGCCGCTCCTGGAAACCGGCTTCACGCCGATGCCGGAATCCTTCGGGAAGCGGATATTCTTCACGCCCATTTCATTTTGCAGAAAGTCGATGATCTTGACGGCTTCGGGCGATTCGGCGGCCCATTCGATGCCCGCGTAGATATCTTCCGAGTTTTCGCGGAACACGACCATATCGACTCGATCGGGATGGTGGACGGGGGAGGGGACGCCGTGGAACCATTTGACCGGGCGCTGGCAGACGTAGAGGTCCAACTCCTGCCGTAGGGTAACGTTCAGGCTGCGGCGGCCGCCGCCGATGGGTGTTGTGAGCGGGCCCTTGATCGCCACGCGGTATTCCTCGATGGCCTGTAGCGTTTCGTCTGGAAGCCACGTGTCCTCGCCGTAGACCGCATTGGCCTTTTCGCCGGCGTAGATCTCCATCCATTGGATTTTCTTTCCGCCGCCATAGGCTTTTTCGACGGCGGCATCGATAATTTTGATCATGGCTGTCGTAATTTCGGGGCCGACGCCGTCACCTTCGATAAACGGGATGATGGGATGGTCCGGCACATCAAGATGGCCATATTCCAGCATGGTGATTTTACCGCCTTCGGCAGGCACTTGGATTTTATCGTAGCTCATCTAAAACTCCTCGAATTGGGCTTCCATACAACGGAAATGTAATAAATATGATAATTTTATAAATGTAAACCCTGTGACCCAGTAAAATACAATGAGGGCTGGATTTTGGGAATAATGAAATGTTTGGTACTGGACAAGCGAATGGAGGCTGAAGTAGCTTTTCCGGAATTGGGCAGGTGGGTCCAGAGAGACTTAGGGGGTCTTTTCAGTTCTGTCTACAATCAGCCATTGCGCGGCCGTGGAATGGGGTTGTCCGCAAGAGAGGGTTGAATTGTTTTTTTTGCATACTTTTAGAAAAGGGAAATTTACCATGAAGAGCAATCAATGGATGGCCTTGGTGTGTTCGTTTGTAGTTGTTTTGCTGGTGGGCGCGCGCGTGGCACCTGCCAACACGCCGCTCGAAGATCTTTACGAAACACTTGTAGAGGATGCGGCCTCGGCGACAGACCGAATGGTTATCCAGTCCGACGTGCTGACGGTGGAACTGGCCGCGGAATTCCCGCGCGTTATTACCTATCAATGGAAAGCCAGCAAAGCGGTGTTCCATGGCCAGGAGGAAGTCCTGACGGAGGTTGCCATTAACGGAACGAACTATGTTCCGACCGTCGAGTGCTTGGCGGAGGGCAACACCGCAACCTACACGCTCAACCTGCCTGAACTAAAGGTGGCGATGACCCTGCGCTTCCAGGTTGAAGGCAACGTCGTGGCATTCGATGTGACGGAGATCCAGGAGTCGGGCGACGTCAAGGTGTTGGATTTCTCGATTCCGAACCATGCGCTTATTTCGGTTCGCGACACGCAGGCCGGCGCGGCGCTGGCATCGAACCTCGTTCCAAAGGGCGACCAGGAAATGGGTCCGCTGGCCGACAAGGGCATTGATGAAAAACCGCTGAAGTGCACCTACGTCATCCTGAGCACGGATCAACTGGCCGCGACGATCTATAACAATGTGTTGCTCGATACGGAGCGCCTCTACATCCAGACGATCCAGGCGGAGGGCTTCAAGAAGAGCAACGTGTGGAACCCCGTCTGGACGTACCGCCCGGTATGGGACGGCCAGCCGGTTGAGATTTTCCAGCTTCCCATGTGCAAAGTGGTCATCAATCCGGATGTCAACGGCGACGGCAAGGTGGACTGGCAGGATGGTGCGTTGGGCTACCGGCAGGTGATGGACAAACCCTACGGCTACGAGTTTGTGCCCGATACGGTGAATTCCCAGATTGCAATGAACTTTGCCAGCTGGGCGCAGCATCCGTTCCTGCGCGTACTCGACAACGCGAAGAAGACCTATCTCTACACGGATGGATTGACCCAGGATATCCAGTTCAAGGGATACCAGTCGGAAGGCCACGACAGCGCCCATCCCGACTATGGCGGAAACGTCAACAAACGCGCTGGCGGAGCCGACGAGCTGAACTATGTTATGCGCCGGATGGCCGACTTCAACGTGCGCCCGGGCGTGCACATCAACGCGACGGAGTACCACAAGGAAGCGCACAGCTTCGACTACGAGCTGGCCAACACCAACAAGGTCGGATGGGCTTGGCTGGACAACTCGTACTATACCGAAAAGCGCTACGACATTGTTTCCGGGAAGCTCTACAAGCGTATCGACGAAATGGCGGCCGAGCTGCCGGATCTGAAATGGGTGTATGTGGATGTCTACTTTGGAACGGGCTGGGATGCCTACAAGATCGTAGACCGCCTCAACTACCATGGCTGGCCAACCTACACGGAATTCGAGGGCTATATGGAACGCGGCGCCACATGGTTCCACCGCCCTTCGAAGCCTGCGGGACTTGGGGTGAAGGGCCGCATTCCGCGGTTTATCCAGAACCACCTGAAAGATAGCTGGCTGCACGCGCCGATGCTCCGCGGCGCTTTCGACGTTGGGTTCATGGGATGGCATTCGGAGCGCGATGTGCATGTCTGGCTGCGCAACACCTATGTGGTCAACCTGCCCAGCAAATACATGCAGCACTTCCCCGTTCTTCGCTGGGAGAACGGTGCCATCGATCTCGAAGGCGGCGTGACGATCCGCGAAGAGGGCGACACCGTGAAGCTTTCCCGCAACGGCAAGCTGCTGGCCACGGCCGAATACAAGGGCCAGAAGCGCAAGCCGCAAAACAACAAGCTCTTTATCCCGTGGAGTCCCAAAGAACCGACCAAGGTCTACCATTGGAACGACGCTGGCGGCAAAAGCACTTGGGAACTGCCGGAAAGCTGGGAGGGTGCCGCCACGCTTCGCCTCTATCGCCTCTCGGGCCAAGGCCGCACATTTGTGCGCGAGATTCCCGTAGTGGAAGGGAAGATTTCCCTCAATGTTCTCCCCCGCACCCCCTATGTGGTCTACAACGGCATGCCGCCTGCGCAGCCGGAGATCGCGTGGGGCGAAGGCTCGGTTGTGAAAGATCCCGGATTCGATAGCCACGGCTTCACGACCTGGTCGCGGACAAGCAGCACGAACCACCTCAACCATATCTACATCAAGAACGACGACAAAGGGCAGACCCATCTGCGGGTCGGCGGCAACGGCGGCGCGGATGCCACCGTTTCGCAAGTGCTCTACGGCCTCGAAAGCGGGCAAACCTATTCCGCTTCGGTCTGGGTGGAACTGACCGGCGAAAGAACGGCGGCAATCGGTGTTCGCAAAGCCAAGCTGGTCGGCGATATGGAAAATCAACTCCCGAAGGCCAAATGGAAACTGGTTTCCGTCGACAGCGACGAACCGGCGGAGAAGGTGCATGGTGGACTGGGCAAGCATGCCTTCGACAACGATCCGAGCACGTTCTGGCACACCAAGTGGTCCGGCGAAAAGACGCCCTATCCGCACGAAATCTGCATCGATCTGGGCGAGACGGTGGTGCTCGACAGGCTTTATTACCTGCCCCGTTCGGACAACGACAATGGCACCATCCATGATTTTGAATTCTATGCGGGAATGGACACGAACGACTGGGGAACCGCAGTGGCCAAGGGCGCATTCCGCAAAGGCCCGGGCAAGCAGGCGTTCGGAGTGGACTTGTCGAGTCCCGTCAAGGCGCGCTATGTCCGCCTGGTGGCGCTCTCCCAGGTTTCGGGGGAACCGTTTGCAAGCATTGCGGAACTCGGTTTGACGGGGACGATAGGGGACAAGGTGGCGGAAAAGATCCCCTTGGACGTTCGGTCCGAGGTCGGCAAGACCAACGTGAAGAACTACAGCGACAACTGCGTCAAATACCTGACAAACTACCAACGCATCAAGGTGCTGTTCGACGTGCCGGAGGATGCGACCGAACTGGAACTCTATCTGGAGGCCTCCGCCGGTACCTCGGACTCGATTGCGGACTTCGACGACGTACGCGTGGTCAAGGCCAGACGCACCGACTTCGGCGATCACTATTTCTTTGAGGACTTCGAGAACATCGACGAAGGCTGGGGGCCGTTTGTCTATGGTTTCCGCGGCAACATGCGCGTACACCTTGCGGAGACCCACAAACCCTACACGTCCGACACGCTCGACGGCCAGTATTCGCTGAAGTCGAAGGAAACGTCGGCGGCGCTGAACTTCCGCACGCTTCCGGCGCTGCTGCCGCTGGCACCGGAAACCACCTACCGCTTGTCCTTCGACTACCTGTGCGATGTCGACGGGCAGTACAGCGTGATTGTTGCGAGCGACGAAGGCGGCAAGGACGCAGGGGTTTTGCGCACGGCCCTGACCGGCGAGAAGCGCGCACACCAGAAATTCGGGGCCACCTTCAAGACCGGCCCGTATGGAGACTACTACATTGGGTTTGTGAAAAATGCGAAGGGCGACGGCATTCTTTCGATCGACAATCTGACTATTGACATAGTGAAATAATTAAAACGAAATTGGATAACGACTAAAACCGAGGAGATGTGCATATGATCATGCATTTTTGGGACTGGGCAATTGTATTGGGTTTGCTGGGGTTAATGACCTTTGCGGCATTGAGTACCCGCAAATATAACAAGGGGGTCGTCGACTTTCTCTCCGCGGGCCGTTGCGCCCGCAAGTATGTCCTCGGGGTGGCCGAAGGCCTCTCCTGCGTCGGAGCCATCACGATCGTGGCTTGGTTCGAAGCGTTCTATCGCGGCGGGTTTTCCGTGGCCTGGTGGACGATGGTGACGTTGCTTGCGCAGGTTGTCGTAGCGATGTCCGGCTGGATTGCCTACCGCTACCGCCAGACCCGCGCAATGACGCTCGCGCAGATTCTTGAAATGCGCTACAGCAAAAACTTCCGCGTCTTCGCCGGCTTCGTGATCTTTATTTCCGGTACGCTTAACTTTGGTCTTTTCCCTGCGATCGCCGGCCGATTCTTCCAGTACTATTTCGGGTGGGAGCCGGTCATGTATGCCATGGGCGGAATGGAAATCGACCTCGTCTATGCCGGCATCATGGCTGCACTGACGGTCATCGCCCTCTTCTTTGTATTCGCGGGCGGCCAAATTACCATTATGCTTACAGATTTTATTCAGGGCACCTTTGCCAATATCTGCCTTTCGATCATCGTCGTGTTTATTCTCCTTACGGTTCCATGGACCAAGATTGTCGACACCATCGGGCAGCGTGATGCGGTGGATATCAACCCAATTGTTGCCGTTCAAAGCGCAGAAGACTTCACCACCATTAAGGCGTTGGCCATAGAGGGGGTTCCTTCGAACGAAAAATATATGTTCTCAGATGTTACGCTGAAGAAATTGGCCGCTGGCGAACTTAAGATGGACAAGGTTATTGCCACCATTACCCCTTCGACACCGCTTCTCTCAGGTACTGATTATTCAGCAACCTTCTCTTATAAAGCAGCGGACGACAACCAATACACCATGGTTGTGATGAGTAAAGATGGTCGTCAAGAATCAGAAACATTTGTTCTTCCATCAACAGGCGGTGAAGCAAAAGAGACAACCCTCTCCTTCAAAAGCACGAACATTGGCTTGTGTGAGCTGTTTTTCGTTCAAGGGGGCGCTGCGGCAACGGGTTTTGCGTTAACCACGCCGGTTAAAATTGACGTTAAAAAAGGTCAATCGATGCTGAATCCATTTAGTTCTTCGGGCACAAAGGATTTCAACTGGAGCTTTTTCCTGATTCAGGCGCTGGTTATCTTCTGGACCTACAAAGCATGGCAGGGAACTCAGGGCTACTACAGCGCGGCGATCAATGCGCACGAGGCCCGCATGGGCGGCGTAGTTGGAAACATGCGCATTATGGTTCAAAACATGATGTTGCTAATCATTCCCATTGCGGCGTATGCCATTTTGTTTGATAAGGCTGGCTCCACCGTGGCGACGGAAGTCACAGAGCGCATGGCGGCCTTGCCAAGCGTCACGATGCAAAATCAATTGCGGACTACACTCGTGCTGACCAAGTTGCTTCCCGTGGGGCTAATTGGTGCTTTTGCGGCGGTCATGATGGCGGCCTTCATCGGAACAAACGGAACCTACATGCACTCATGGGGCTCCATCTTTGTTCAAGATATTTATATGCCAATGCGTCGTAAGAAGAAGGCATTATCTCCAACCGAGCACTTTAAGACGCTTAAATGGGCGATTGCTGGCGTGGGTATCTTCGCCTTCTTCTACAGCCTGTTCTTCGAGCAAAGTGAATCGATTCTCATGTACTTTGCATTGACTGGAACGATCTGGTTGGGCGGAGCCGGCGCTGTAATTGCACTGGGACTTTACTGGAAACGCGGAACCACTGCGGGGGCATACACCTCGATTCTCACAGGTATGGTTGTGGCGATCGTTGGTTTTGTTTGCCAGCGCAACTGGGTTGCCTGGACGGGTGTGGATTTCCCCCTAAACTCACAATACATGATGTTGGTGGCATTGGTTCTTTCAACCGTTTTATACACCATCGTTTCATTGATCACCTGTCGTGAGCCACACAACATGGATAAATTGCTGCACCGGGGTGAGTATGCGGCGGAAGACTCAACCGAAAAAGCGAAGCATTCGGGCAAAGGAAAACAAAAACGTACGCTCCTTCAACTCATTGGCATCGATGCGGACTTTAGCTTCCTCGACAAGATTCTCTACATCTTCGTCACCAGCTGGTCGTTCATCATGTCGGCCATTTTCATCATCGGCCTTGTGCTGCACAAGATGGGTAAGATGACGCTAGAATCATGGACAAGCTTCTGGCACGGATATGTGATCGTGGCGGTTTCTCTAGGCATCATCACCACCATCTGGTTCAGCATCGGCGGCTTCGTCGATCTCGCCGACCTGCTCAAGCGCCTGAAGCACCAGAGCCTCGATGAACACGACGATGGATCCGTAGAGAAAGAAGGGGAAGCATAATGAGTAACGAATCCAAAGGGCGCGTAACGCTTCCCGCCGAGACCGGCGCGAAGGATACCGTGGTTGAGCTCTTCGACCGCTGGGGTGCCGACTATATCCGCGACAGCGACGGCACCCTGCTGTCGCAAGAGCTGATCGAACTGGGCCACAAGGTCTATTCCACCGTCTGCATTGTGCGTTCCGATCAGGAATATCCCCGCGAAAACCCCGACGCGTTGCATCAGAAATTCCTGATGTCCGCGCCGGTTACCGCGGAATCCCCCTCGGTGGAGATCGATCCGCTGGCCACCTACTATGCGGAGAAATACCGCCTCGACCTCGACCTCGATCACGATTTCAAGCGCTGGTGGCAGGTCATCGACCGCACCACCGGTGAAGTCGTACCGGCCGACCGGTGGAACCTGAACACCGAAAGCGGCATCGTCACCGCCGAAGGCATCGAACCGTGGCATTCGTACACCGTCAACTTCCTCGTCTACCAGACATGGGATACGACCTCCATGTACAATCACATCCAGAACAGCTGGACCACGCCGCCCGTCATCAGCATTGATCCCTACCACAAGAAAACCTGGGACCACCTGATGGGGTACTTCGACAATTGGCTCGAAGAACACGAATATACCTCCGTGGCGCGCCTGACGACGCTGGCCTTCCACTTCTGCGTTGATTCCGACCAGAATGCCGTCGATAAGTTCCGTGACTGGACCGGCTACCAGGATACCATCAGCGTTGCCGCCCTCGAAGACTTCGAGAAGCGCTTCGGCTATGCCCTGACCTCCGAGGACTTCGTGGACCAAGGCTACTACAATGCCACCTACCGCGTGCCGAGCAAAGCCTATCGCGACTGGATGACCTTCATCCAGGACTTTACCGTCAAGTTCGGCAAGGCACTCGTCGAGAAGGTTCACGCGGCAGGCAAACAGGCCGGCATCTTCTGGGGCGACCACTGGATCGGCGCTGAGTTCTACCATCCCTCCTACCAGGAAATTGGAATCGACATTAACATCGGCGCCGTCGAGGATGGTGTGGCCCTGCGTCGTTTGGCCGACACCCCCGGCCCGCAGACCAAGGAAATTCGGCTCTATCCCTATTTCTTTCCGGATGTCTTCCACGAAGGTGGCGACCCCACGGGCGAGTCGCTTGACAACTGGATGAAGATCCGCCGCGCGTTGCTGCGCATGCCGGTCGACCGCATCGGCTACGGCGGCTACCTCACCCTCGCCGCCAAGTTCCCCGACTTTGTCAAGCAGGTCGAAGAACTATGCAACGAGTTCCGCGATATTCGTGAACGGACTGCCGGCGAGCTGTCGCAACGTTTGCCGATCAAGGTGGCTGTACTGAGCAGCTGGGGCTGGCTGCGGGCCTGGATCAACTACACCAACCCGCACCAAAAGTTTCTGGACAAGCGTCCCGACGTTACCGTCATCGCCGGTTCCAACATGCTCGAATCCCTCTCCGGTCTGCCGGTTGAAGTAAGCTTCCTGAGCTTCGACGAAATCCGAGAGGGTGGGGTGCCGTCCGACGTGGATGTAATCATCAACGCCGGTACCGGCGACACGGCTTGGAGTGGTGGACGCGAATGGGCCGACCCCGCCATCATCGGCCCCGTGCGCAAGTGGGTCGCCGAAGGCGGCGGATTCCTTGGGCTAACCGATCCCGCCGGCCACCAGCACCAAGGCC
>DAOVNC010000188.1 GCA_030630445.1 Kiritimatiellales bacterium
ATATTTCTCGCTGAAAGAAAGTTTGATACGGCGTTTAAAGCCTATGACATTGCGCTCTCAATATCGGACGCTTCTCCTAGCGCGGTGGAGGAGATATTGTCTGCTTGTTATGCTCTCTACATTCTTTCCGGGGATTCCGACAAAATGATCGAATCCTGTACAACAGCTGTGACGACCCATATATCTTCAGCAAATACGGTTGCTTTAGCCTTGTTTCTGCGTGGAACAGCATATTGTGAGCAGGGAAAACAATGGGATCAGGCTATTTCCGATTTCTCCCAAGGTATCGATCTAGCAGATCGGATCGATGATAAAAGCATTATCTCAGGATTATTGTCTCTCCGCGCACTTCTTTACGAAAAGCAAAATAAAGTCGATCTGGCCATTGCTGACTACAACCGCGTGCTCAATCATACAAACACGTCTGTCGATGATAAAATAATGGCTCATCTGGCGCTGGCAAGTTTGGCTATCAAAACAGGAGATTGGGCTACCGGGGTCAAATTTATTCAAGAGGGATTCCATTTAAAACAAAGAGACGACGCAAGACCAAGCAAACGAATTTCGCTATATATCGATGGAATTGTTGAATCAATCTTCCGCCAAGCAACCTCTCCAACAGATTGTTCTGGACCGCTGGCTGAATTGGCTTCGTTGTTTAATAGATTTGGCTATGCACCCGATTTAGGGGATGCACTAATAAAACACCTTGGATCCATAAATAAAAAGAACCGACCATCGAACAGCCTGCTTGAGCGATGGTTGGAGATCTGGGAACCGTCACTGGCGAATCATGCAGAATACGAAGTGGTGCTGCGATTGCTGAAAACGGGCGTGCGGTTCCTGATGGCGGATGGTGACAAATCCGTGTTGCTTGATTTGGTTAAGCCGGAGCGCGAAATTTTGTATCAGGCCTTCGGGTTGTCTGCGGGGGCTTGATACCCATCTGTGTTTCCTTGCGACGGAATGAGGGGAGACGCCTTTGTCGTCCACTCGCAAGGAAGTGGAGTGCATGTGGCGCGGCACCCACAGTGGCAATAGGATGGGAGCGGTGCAAATGCGGGACGTGGTTGGAGCGACAGCCTACTTCGTTTCCAGATGCATTCGCTACTCTTGCAGATGCTGGAGATGGGGGTCATTTCCTCTTTTTCTTTGCGGGTTGTTTTTTGTTTCCTGGCCATGGAATGACTTGGGCGCGTTCGGCATAGGCCTGCCACTGGGCGGCAAGCTCCTTGGCCCGTTCGGGATACTTCCCCGATAAATCGGTGAGCTCGCTTCGATCGGCTGCAACGTTGTATAGCTCCCACTTGCCGTTTCTCCCCTTGGCAACCAGCTTCCAGTCGCCCGTGCGGATGGCGCGGTTGCCCTCGTGCTCCCAATAGATCGCGGCGCGTTCAAGGGGGTGGTTTCCAAACACGGGAACCAAGCTTTGGCCTTCCATCGGCTTTATTTTTTCGCCGTTGAATTCAACCGGATACTCCGCGCCGGAAACATCGACGACCGTGGCCATCAGGTCGACCAGGTGGCTAGGCTCTTTCCGTAGCTCGTTCTTCGCTTTGAACCCTGCGGGCCAATGGACAATGAACGGTGTGGAGATGCCGCCCTCGTGGACCCAGTGCTTGTATTCCCGGTGCGGCGTGTTGGAGACGTTCGCCCAGTTTCGGCCATAGCCAATGTAGGTGTCGGCCGGCCCCGGCATTACATGCCCGCGCAAAACCGGCCAGCCGTCGCGGGTTTGCTTCGGTACCGACGCCGTGTAATGGCTCACATCGTCCGGGATCGGATCGCGTGTCGGCTGGTCGGCGCGCTGTACCAGCGGCCCCTTCTCCTTGCGCCCGCCCGCTTCGGCACAGCCCCCGTTGTCTTGGAAAAAACAGATCAGCGTGTTGTCAAGTTGACCTTTTTCTTCCAAGGCTTGAACAATCCGCCCAATGCCCTGATCCATCTGATCGACCATTGCGGCATAGACCTCCATGCAGGCGGCCTCCCAGCGTTTGTCTTCGATGCTGTCCCAATTTCCAATGGTCGGGGAAAGCTTGGCGTGCGCTTCAACCACGCCGAGTTTTTTCATCTTTTCAAGCCGCGCCCTGCGGATCGTTTCGTAGCCGGCATCATACTTCTCCTGATACTTGGCGATGTCGCGCTCGCGGGCATGCATCGGCCAATGCGCGGCCGTGTAGGCCACATACATGAAGAACGGCTTTGAGGCATCGTGCTCCTTGACGAACATCACCGCGTTGTCGCTGATGGCGTCGGTGAAGTGGTATGGTTCTTTCGGATTGTAGTCCGGATCGTTCTTGATGGTGATCGGCTGGTTGTCGCGCGTGAGCGAGTTGGGATCCCACAAGCTGGAGGCCCCGTTGATGATTCCGTAATAGCGGTCGAAACCGCGCTGGAGCGGCCAATTGAACTTGTCGTCCTCGCTTTCAGGATGGGTATGCTTGGTGACGTGCCATTTTCCGGACATGTAGGTGGAATAGCCTGCCGGTTTGAGTACCTCGGCAATGGTGACGCAGTTGCGGTTGAGATCGCCGCGGTAGCCATCGACCCCCTTATCGTTCATCATGTGGCCGATGCCCGTCTGGTGCGGATAGAGGCCGGTCAACAGGCTGGCACGCGTGGGACAGCAGCGGCCGATGTTGTAGAACTGCGTAAACCGCAGACCCTTCTTTGCCAACCCGTCGAGCACCGGGGTGTCGATTTCGCCGCCGTAGCAGCCGATGTCCGAATAGCCCATGTCGTCCGACATGATCAAAACAATGTTCGGTCGCTTTCCCTGTTTCCCAACCACTGGGAATCCTGCCGATACCGCCAACCCGATGCCAACCGTTTTCACAAAACCACGCCGTTTCATATCGACCCCTGTTGTTTGCCAGAAAACGAACCGCGCAATCCCATTTGGACAGGGGTGTGAAATCCCCACCCCAACAACCCGGTAGAGCTTTGATGGCGTCAGCGGCCTTGGAATCGTCCCATCGTCGGAAAACAGTTTCAGGGTGGCCCTTGTCTTTGTCCAAACCAATGGAGGCGGCATCGTCTGATGGAAAACAGGGTTTTCCCCGGCAGGGAATTCGGCTACTATTTCCCCGCAGCTGGGATTTTGGAGGAATATGGGTAGAGAACCATCAAACGGTAGTTGTGGCTGGGCGGCGCGCTTGCTGTCGATATGCATTTTTGCAACGAGCGCGACGGCGGCGGATAAGAAACCACCGGTAACGGGGGATGCGCTTTACGAGCGCGGCATGGCGGTATTCCAAGTGGATCCCGAGGCTTCGCTGGGGCTGTTTGCAAAGGCGGCGAAACTGGGGCACGCGAAAGCCATGATTCGGCTGGGGCACTGCCACCAGACCGGAACGGGAACCTACCGCAGCCGGAAACAGGCCCTGATGTGGTACAAAAAATCGGTAGAGGCCGGAAACCTGTCTGCGCAATACCAGATTGGCTTCATGTATGAAACGGGCGAAAAGAATATTCCCCCGGATTATGGACAGGCGATTGAATGGTATGAAAAGGCGCTGCATCAGCAGTCCCTGAAGGCTTGTGCCGGGCTGGCGCGAATCTATGCATCGGGCAACGATCCCGCATTCCACGATGGCGAAAAGGCCACAAAGTATGCCGCCATATTGGTTCGGAAAGATCCGCAGGATGCCGAGGGCTACGACTTGCTGGCGGCGGCCTATGCCCGCAACCTTGAATTCGATAATGCCGTAAAGGCGGTATCCCAGGCCGCCGCGGTTTCCTCGCTGGATGCGGTTGAGAGCCTGAGGCAACGGAAGGATGAATATAAAACCGGCTGTCCGTTTCCCGCCATCGCTACGGATGCATGGATCCTGCAGGCGGCGGAGCAGGGCTCTATGTGGGCCATGCTCAAACTGGCTAGGAGGCATGGGGATATTCTTGACGAAATGTATGATCTGGCTAAATCCCGCCATTGGTATGAACAAGCGGTCGAAGACGGCTCCAAGGAGGCCCAGGTTCGCCTCGGCATGCTGTACCGCAGGGGCGCCGGCGGCCCGAAGGATCTGCCCAAGGCCTTCTGGTGTTTCAGCGATGCCGCCGAAGCGGAGGTGGAGGCAGCGTATGCCCCCTTGGCCCGGATGTACGTTGGCGGCAAGGGCGTTAGATGCAACACCGAACTGGCGCGCGAGTGGTATGGGAAGGCCATGCAGTCGGGAAACAAGAGCATCAGCAGTGAATTTTCCGCTTTGCGGACTTTGGGGTCACGTGTGGACGAGCAGTCCGGTCATGAACTCTATCTGAAGGGAAAGGGGTTTGCGGAGTCCGGGATACAGCCAGATGGGAAAGTTGCGTCCTTGCCCTCCCGCACCTCCCGGGTTTTTGCCCTCTACTGGGTTGCGGCGGAAAAAGGGCATGTCGCGGCCATGCAGGCGATTGCCGAGATGTATTTCTATGGTCCCACCTACTTTGAACGCGACAGCGAACCAAATCAGAAGAGTGGCGGAATAAGGACAAACTATAGAAAAGCAATGGGCTGGTACGAGCAACTGCGCCAGAACGGGATCACGCCTCCGGAATATGGGCTTTGCCAAGAGTTCTATCTCGAGGAGTTGAGAAACAGAAGAACACGGGAGAAAGGGCGTTAATATGCCCAAGATCCTCGTCCATGCATTTCCTTGAGGAGGCTGAAGCGCTACATCCGGTTTCGTTTCCAGATGCATTCTCCGTTCTTGTGGACTTCGCGGATGCGGTGGTAGGGAATGGTTAGCTCCTTGCTGTCGATGCAGAGAGTGAAGGAAAA
Source organism: Kiritimatiellales bacterium (assembly GCA_030630445.1). Lineage (GTDB taxonomy): Bacteria > Verrucomicrobiota > Kiritimatiellia > Kiritimatiellales > Pontiellaceae > Pontiella. The sequence continues at coordinate 4,760 of DAOVNC010000188.1, forward strand.
GTGGTGGCCCTTTTCCATGTGCAGGTTTTCCAAAGGTTGGAACTCCACAGAATCCTCGATCCGGTCGTAGATGCCTACCTCGAAATCGCCCTGGCCGAATTCTTCATCCCAGCGGATGCGGTTCAACAGTTGCTGGATTGTTTCCATGGATGGAGATTAGCCGCGAAGGAACGCAAAGAACACGAAAAACGCGGAGAAGGAGCCCTGAATGCTCGTTGCAATGCGCCCTGCAGAGTGCTGAAGGTGCAACACATTTTAGGGGAGTCGAATTTCTAATAGTCCGATTTCTTGCAACGGATTTATATGAAGCAACGGATCCGCTTATCCGTTGCTTCATATAAATCCGCTGCTATTCCTTCTTCCTGCGAGGGAAAATGGTACTTCAAGTACTTCTACTCCCCTTAGTTCATCTCCGTTTCTAGGTTTAGCCATGGGCAACGCCCTCGTCGATCCCGCGCACGAGCGGTTCCGACCCGATCCTCCGAAGAGTCAGCGAGGACGCCGGCCCTCCACCACAAAACAAATTCCTTCCAAATTTCCATATCACTTATGATATAAAATAGCCCAATAATCGGGTGTTTTCGGCTAAATTATATCATTAGTGATATAATTATTGAGCGCCAGATTGCCGAAAACAAGGCCTCTATTTCCTAAATAAGGGAAGGAACGGACTTCAGGGCATCTGCGAGGGCCGCGGGGTCTTTGCCGCCGGCCTGGGCACGGTCGGGCTTGCCGCCGCCACCGCCGCCGCACTGCTTGGCGATCGCGCCGATGATTTTCCCGGCATGCTTTCCCTCTTTCACCAGATCGGGTGTGACCGCGCAGACAAGCGCGACTTTGCCGTCGCTTGCGCCGCCGAGGATCGCAACGGTGCTTTGGAGTTGGGGCTGTAGAACATCCATGACGGCTCCGAGGAGTCCGGCATCGGCTTCGCCCATGTTTTCAATGAGCAATCCATTTTCAACCTTGCCGAGAAGTTCTTCGGCCATGGCTGGAGCCTGCGCTTGCATTTCGGCCTGCCGTTGCTTGGCCTGTTTCTTTTTCGCTTCGGTGGCTTCGGCCTGGGCCTCGGATGCGGCCCGGGCCTTTTTCCGTTCTTCGATAAAGTTGTAGGCGTGGGAGCCGCAGGCGGCTTCGATGCGGCGGATGCCGGCGGCGATGGAGGACTCGCTCATGATTTTGAACAGTCCGAGGTCGCCGGTGTTCCGAACGTGGCAGCCGCCACACAGTTCCATGGAGAAGCCGTCGAAGGCACCCTTGGCTCCTCCCATTTGGAGAACGCGGACGGTGTCGCCGTATTTTTCGCCGAAGAATTGCTGAATGGCCGGATGCTTCTGTACTTCGGCGAAGGGCACTTCGGACCAGTAGACGGGTTCGTTGGCTTCGATCCGGTCGTTGATTAGTTTTTCGATTTCGTCGATCTGCCCGTTGGACAATTTTTCCGGCGAGTTGAAGTCGAAACGCATGCGGTCGTCCGCGACGAGCGATCCGCGTTGGCGGGCATCTTCGCTGACCGCTTCGTGCAGCGCCCAGTGGAAAAGATGCGTTGCGGTATGGTGCCGCTGGATGTCGGCGCGGCGTTCGGCATCGACATCGACTAGGATGCCTTCGCCCGGCTCGGGTGCGCGGCCGTGAACGAGTTTGGCGCGATGGACAAACAGCTCTCCCTGTTTCTGCGTGTCGAGGATTTCCAGTGTTCCGTCAGCGACGTCGTCGCGGCCGGGAACCGTCAGCGTCCCGTGGTCGCCGAACTGTCCACCCATTTCGGCGTAGCAGGGGGTTTTGTCGAGGACGATGCTGTATTCGTCGTTCTCGGCGGGTGTAACCGCTTCGACGATGGCCTCGGATTGGAGGCTGTCGAAGCCAACAAAAACGGTCGGCTTCACATCGAGGCCTTCGCTTTCGACGAGGACGACGGATTTCTTTGCGGCGTGGTCGGCGCGGGCGCGTTCACGCTGCTCGTTCATCAGCTTTTCAAAGCCTTCGACGTCGATGGCCAGATCGCGCTCGCGGGCCATCAGCTCGGTGAGGTCGAGCGGGAAGCCGTAGGTGTCGTAGAGTTTGAATGCTTCGTCGGCGGGGAAGGTTTTGCTGGAAAGTTTTCCGACGACCTGTTCGAACAGGTCGATACCACGGTCGAGGGTGCGGTTGAAGGATTCCTCTTCGGCTTTGAGGGTTTTGCTGACGCGGGC
>DAOVNC010000367.1 GCA_030630445.1 Kiritimatiellales bacterium
CGGCACTGGAAGGTCCCGGTTGCCGAAACCATGACCGGAGGCGACGACAAGACGATGTGGTGCCGGTCGCTCGCTTCGGGGGCCGTGGACCTGAACCAGCCCCTCCCCGACCACATCTGGCTGTGGCTGGTGCCGGCCCTGGCAGGGCTGTTTCTCCATGCTGCAATCAAGCGTAGGCGCGCCATTCTGGCATTCGGGGCTGGCGGAGCCTTCGTTAGCCGCAAACGCGAGGCGTTCGGCCGTTGCGCGGCGGTTGCGCTAGTCGTTCTCGCCCTTGCCCGCCCCGCATGGGATTTGCAGGAGCAGCAGTTGCAGGAGACCGGGCGCGATGTGGTTTTCCTGCTCGATGTCTCCCGCAGCATGCTCGCCGAAGACATGCACCCAAACCGGTTGGAGAGTGCCAAGACGGCGATACACGATTGCGTTGAGGCGCTCTCGGGCGATCGCGTCGGGCTGGTGCTGTTTGCGGGTTCGGCCGAGATCCGCTGCCCGCTGACGATCAACTACGACTATTTCCGCATGGCGCTGCGCCAAGCCGAACCGGATAGCGTCGCGGCGGGCGGAACCATGCTCGCCAACGCAATTGAAAAGGTTGCCGACAAACTGATCGATCCCGAAAAGGCCGGCTTGCAGGACGTGATCCTGATCACCGACGGCGAGGACATGGTCGACGGCGCCGACGAGGTCGAGGCCGTCCGGTTGCTGGACGAAGCGGGGGCGCGGCTGATCGCCATCGGCATTGGCGACCGCATGCGCGGCAGCCGCATTTCGATGGAGAACGAAGAAACCGGAACATCCTCTTTTATGAAGCACGGCAACCGCGAAGTCTGGACCAAGCTGCATTCCGAAACGCTACGGCAAATGGCGGCCGCCGTGCCGGATGGAATCTACTTCGAGGTGGCCAACGGCTCGTTCGATCTGAAACAAATCTACCGCCAAGTGATGGAACACGCGCAGCGCACCTCCGTCGGGAAGCGGGTGATGGAAAACTACGAGGAAAAGTTTCCCCTGTTTCTTGGTGGAGCCGTTCTCGCCTTGCTGCTTTCCAATCGTTGGAAGCCCCGCAAGGTGCATCTGCTTTTAGGCCTGCTGCTTTTTGCAGGATCGGTTCGCGCCAATCCCGCGAAGCTTTTCCAGAAAGGGAACAAGGCGTATGCGGAGGGACGGTTCGACGCTGCGGCAAACGCCTATCAGGAAGCGGCGGCAGATGCCCCGGAGTCGGCCGAGATCCTGTACAACCTCGGCAATGCACAGTTCCGGGCTGGGGGTTTCGAGGAGGCGCAGGCTTCGTACGAATATGCCGCATCATTGGCCAAAACGGATGCGATGCGTAGCCAATGCTGGTACAATCTGGGCAACTGCATGGTGAAGATGTCCGAGGGTTTCCGCGAGAATGAGCCGCAGGCGGCGGTGGAGTATTGTCGGCAGGCGGCATGGCTCTACCGCACCGCGTTGGAATACAACCCCGATTTTGGCGAGGCCGCCTACAACCTTGAAATCAGCCAGCGCATGGCGGCCTCCATGGTGGAGGAGATTCGCGAGCAGGAGGAACAGGAGCAGCAGGAAAACGAACTGATCAAATATATCCGCGAAAAACTCGCGGAATTTATCGAGCGCCAATCGACCCTGCTCGATGCCAAGAGAACCGGCGAGCCACAGATGGTTCTGGAGGAGGACACCCGAGCACTGGCAAAGGTGATGGAGAATTCCGGGTTGCATGCGGATATCGCGCTTCCGGACGGCACCGCCATGCCGGGGCCACTAAAAGAAACCTATGAACATACGGTGACGGCGGCCGACGCCATGGCCATTCCCGGCCAGCATGTTGCCCTGGTCGAATTGATGGCCGCGTTGGGTGCCGCGCCGGAGGATCCGGACCAGCAGAATGGCGAGTCGGATGAGGAGTCGGAAGAGAGCGACGACTATGATATGGATGACGGGGAAGCGGATCAATATGAGGAGGCCGATCCGTTCGGCGACTTTTCGGAATACGAGGAGATCCGCGGCGTGCCGCCCCCGAACCAGACCGAAATGGACATCCTTGCCGAAGAGGTGCAAAATCAAGCGCGACGCAAGAAAAAGAAGGCCGGGGAATACAAGGCGGTCGAAAAGGATTGGTAGAATGGGTTATTGGAAACATCTGTTTATTGCTGCGGCCCTGACCGGCGGCGCGGCGCGGGGAACGACCAACTTCTATGCCCAGGCGGACGCGGCGGAGACCCAGGTGTTTCTCGGGCAGGTCTTCACGGTCGATGTGCTTGTGAAGGCACCGGAGTTGCCGGAGGCACCGGACACGGGAAATCTGCCCGACTTCAACGTGACCGTGCTTGATGCTGGAAGCGCCACGAGCCAATCCAACACCTTCCTTTTCCGCTATGCCTTCCGCGCCAAGCGCGAAGGCGCGCTGACGATCCCCGCCCTCGCGTTTCTTGCGCAAGAGAAAACGATTTCCACAAAGCCGATCGAGGTTGCCGCCAAAAAGCCCGTGCCAACCGACCGCATGAAACTTCGCACCGAACTGTCGAAGCAATCGGTCTATCTGGGAGAGCCGGTTCTGCTGACGACAACGTGGGAAAGCACCTATCTGCTTGGCGCGCTCAAAGCAATCGACTTCCATTTCCCCATCCTGAACGACCGTCGCTTCCAGGTGTTGGAACCCTACGAACCGGAAAAGGAAAAGAATACCCAAACCACCGGACTGCCCGTCCACGGAACGCGCGTGCTGGCCACGCGCAGGAGCTATCAGGTCGGCGAGGTGCAGCACCAGTCGTTGTCGTTTAGCAAAATCCTGATTCCGAAAAAGACGGGTCGACTGGTGGTTTCCCCCAGCACCCTGCTCTGCGCGGCAGAACAGGAAAAAAATCGGGGGCGGCGGTCTGCTTTCCAGTACCCGGCCTATTTCGACAATACCTTTTTCGACCAAAACCTGACGGATGGAAACTACACGCGCATCTACACCGAGTCCGCTCCGGTCGCGCTCGAAGTGAGTCCGCTCCCGATCGAAGGCCGCCCCGATCTGTTCAACGGAATGCTCGGCGACTACACCATCGATGTGCAGGCCGACCCGGAAACCGTTCGCGTGGGCGAACCCGTCACGCTCACCATCACCATTACCGCCGCCGGGTTCATGGAAAATATTTTCTTCCAACCGCTGCGCTACCAGCCCTTGCTCGTCAACCGCTTCGAGATTCCAGCGGAGCGCGCCCTGCCGCAGCGCATGGGCAAATCAAAAATATACACGCAGACCGTCCGGCCCCTCTCGACCACCATCAGCAACGTTCCGCCGATCCAGCTGGCCTACTTCAGTCCTGCATCGAACGCCTACATCACCGCCCGGTCCGCGCCGATCCCCTTGCAGGTCTTGCCGGCGGAGGCCGTCGCCGTTTTCGGCATGGACACCACGCCGTACCGCAGCCGCCTGCGCACGGCCAAGGAGGGCATCCGGCACAACTATGAAACCCCGGACATGCTCGAAAGTCGCCGACGCCCGCTATTTGGATGGGCGCATCCCGGGCTGGTTTTTCCGATCCTGCTGCTGCCGCCGCTGGTGTTGGCCGGGCTTTCGTTGATCTCGCTCCTTGGCGAAAAGAAGCA
>DAOVNC010000335.1 GCA_030630445.1 Kiritimatiellales bacterium
CGGCCTTGAGTACGCTGCGCTCTTCATCGGTCAGACGAACAACATATTTCTTCTCCATGGTACCACCTCCATGTTTTGGAGATCATGAAGGAACGCTCGCCCAATGCAAACCCTAAGATTTAAAGATGACGATGCACTAGTCGTGGAAGGCAACCTTCGCGATGTGCGGAAGCTCGCGGTAGAGATTGTCGTAGTCGAGCCCGTAGCCCACCACAAAATGGTCGTCGATCGGGAAGCCCGCATAGTCGGCCTCGAACCCGACGGCGCGGTGTGCCTTTTTGTCGAGCAGCACGCAGGAGCGGACGGACTTTGCACCTCGTTCGAGCAGGAGCTTTTTGGTGAAGGCCAGCGTGCGGCCCGTGTCGAGGATATCGTCGACAACCAGGACGTCGGCATCGGCGATCTCCTCGCGGATGTCGTGGATGATTTCAACCTTGCCGGAAGAAGAGGTTCCCGAACCATAGCTCGAAAGCGTTAGGAAATCAATGCGCGGATGGGCATCGTGGCGGTGGAAACTGCGCATCAGATCGGCCAAAAACATAAAGCTGCCCTTGAGGATGCCGACCACCACCAGATTGCCCATGCCGGTATCGATCGTAATGGCATCGACCAGTTCATCAACACGCCGTGCGATGGTCTGCTTATCAATCAGGATTTCTTTTACATCGTGCACTCTCATACGGTAGCCTCCAAGGCCTTTCAATCTACGACAAAAGAGATTGGAAACCAAAGGAGATTTGACGAATGAAAGTACGCACACGATTCGCGCCCAGTCCAACGGGCAACGTCCACATCGGAAACATGCGCGCGGCCATCTACAACTGGCTCTTCGCCCGCCACCACGGCGGCGAGTTCCTGCTGCGCGTCGAGGATACCGATCGCGAGCGCTCGACACCGGAGGCCATCCAAACCCTGCTCGCCGCAATGGATTGGCTGAAACTGGATATCGACGGCGAACCGCTCTATCAAAGCACCCGCATGGACGCCCACCTCGAAGTGGCGGAGATGCTGCTCTCCAAGGGGCTGGCCTATAAAGAGGATAAGGGCGGTCTCGGCCAGGGCGAGTGCGTCATCTTCAAGATGCCCGGAACCGATGCATCGTTCGAAGATGGCATCAAGGGCACGCTCTCGAAAGCAGCGGAAAACATGCAGGACTTTGTCATCGTCCGCTCCAACGGAACGCCCGTGTTCCATCTCGCCAACGTGCTCGACGATATCGAGCAGGGCATCACCCACGTCATCCGCGGCGACGACCACATCGAAAACACCTACCGCCACATCGCCCTCTACCAGGCGCTCGGCGCCGACGTGCCGAACTTTGCCCACCTGCCCATGCTCACCAACGCGCAAGGCAAGCCCTACTCCAAGCGCGACGGCGACGCCTTCGTCGGCGATTTCCGCGAAAAGGGATTCCTCGGCGACGCGCTCTTCAACTATCTCGCGCTGCTTGGCTGGTCGCCCGGCGACGACCGCGAGGTCATGACGCGCGACGAAATGGTCGAAGCCTTCGACCTCGCCCGCTGCCAGTCGTCGCCCGCGCAGGTCGACCTGCGCAAGCTGACGTGGATGAACGGCGAATACATGCTTAAACTCTCGAACGAGGAGTTCGAATCCACCGCTTTCCAAGCCCTGGAAAAGGCCGGCATCGAAGCCGATCCGGACTATGCCCGGCAAGTCTTCGGACTCGTCCGCGAGCGCGTCAAGACGGTTGCCGATATTGCCCCGATGGTGGCCTATTTCTTCACCGAGGATTTCGAGTACGATGCCAAGGCCGTCCGCAAAAAACTCCAGAAGGACGGCGTGCGCGAAACCCTCGAAAAAGTCGCCGAAATTTTCCAATCCCTGGAACCCTTCGACGAAGCCAGCACTGACCAAGCGCTGCACGAATTCATCGAAACCTCCGGGCTCGGCTTCGGTGCGGTGATGGCGCCGCTGCGCATCGCCCTCTGCGGCGTCCCCTCCGGGCCGGAACTTTTCCCCATGCTCCAGATCCTCGGCCGCGACCGCGTGCTCGCCCGGATCGACCGCGCAATTGGAATGTTGCAATAAAAGCAGGATACCGTGGCGAGTAAAAATAAATATCCCGATGAAGCCTCCGTGCTGGAAATAATCCGCACGCGCGAGGAGATGGGCTTGCCGCTGAGCCCCGGTCGTCTCAATAAAGGGAAATACCCCGACCCCGACCTGCACAAGGCCGGTATTCGCCACTGCGGAACCTGGAAAAAGGCCGTCGAGGCGGCAGGGTTCGGTTATGCTGAAATTCTCGAAAAATCCCGGAGCCGCTACCTCATCGCCGAATCCGTCATTCGCGAAATTCAGGACCGCCACAAAAACGGGTTGCCTCTTTCTTTTGTCGAAGTAGGGAGGCATTCTGGACCGAACCGGGATTTGCAACTGTATGCAGCTGCGACTCGGTTTTTTGGGAAATGGGTGGCGGCGGTCGAGGCGGCGGGGTTGGATTATTCCAAAATCCGTCCGTCCCGAAAGCGTCGGTATCCAGATCGGGATGCCGTGGTTGAAGCCATTCGGCAGCGTGTTGCATCCGATCTGCCCCTCAATGGCCTCGCCGTGGCCAAAGGCGAGCACAAGGACTCCATGCTATACATTTATGGGCAGGAGTATTTTGGTGGCTGGGACACCGCATTGGAAGCTGCCGGTATTTCCCCTGAAGAGGTGCGCTACAAGCATCAGCGCCGATACCCAGATGCCGCATCCGTAGTCGCCGGAATCCAGCGACGCAATGCGGTTGGCCTTCCGATTATTGGAACGGGCATCGTGAGAGGCAAGCTTTCGGAGGTGGGGCTTTATCAGCGCGGCAAGGAATATTTTGGAAGCTGGAACAAGGCCGTTGAGGCGGCAGGGTTTGATTATTCAAGATTGATTACAGAAAGTCGTCGAACCTACCCGTGGAAGGAGACGGTCATTAAAGAAATCCATCGTCGGCAGGAAGCGGGATTAACGCTCAGCAGTACGCCTCTGATGAAAGGAGAACCCGGCGAGAAAGATCGGGCCTTGCTCCATAGCGGGACTGAGCTGTTTGGAACTTGGCGTGCGGCCATAGAGGCGGCGGGGCTGGACTATGGGAAAATCAGGAAACGCCGGAGTCGGAAATATCCGGACGAAGAAACCGTGCTGGCGGAGATTCGCTTGCGCAAGACCTTCGGGCAACCCTTGAACACGAGCGCTTTGTAGACGGGTCGGCATGCCGATGCTTCGCTCTATAGGTCGGGTGTCCGCTATTTCGGCAGCTGGCAAAATGCGGTGGACCGAGCCGGATTTGACTATGCCGACGTGCGCCTCCGGGCGCACAACCGGTTCCCATCGCCGGAAACGGTGGTGCTGTGCATCCAGGAACGCGACCGGCAGGGGCTGCCCCTCAACAAGACGGGGCTGATGAACACGGCCGACCCGAACCGCGACCACGCCCTCTACCTTGCCGCCCGGAAGCACTTTGCAAACTGGCGCGCCGCCATCGAGGCGGCGGGGCTGGACTACCAGGCCACGAAGGCGATTCCTTCCTCCCGGAAATATCGGGATAAAAAGGCGGTATGCGCGGAAATTTGCCGCCGAGTGGAAGCGCGGTTGCCGGTGAACAGCTTGGCGGTGGCCAAGGGCGAGCAACGCGACGAGAGCCTCTATGGATGGGGACAAAGGTTTTTTGGTTCCTGGCGGATGGCCGTCGAGGCCGCAGGCTTCGATTATTGCGATTGCGTCGCGCCGCCCGCCCGCAAATATGCCGACTCCTCCGCCGTTTTGCGCGAAATCCGCCGCCGCTACGCCGCCGGGTTGCCAGTGAACAGCCTGCGGGTCGCCAAGGGCGAGCAACGCGACGAACGGCTCTACAGAAGCGGACAGCTCTTTTTCGCCTCCTGGCGCGCGGCCGTGAAATCGGCAGGAATCGACTACGACCAGCACCGGCGCGACCTCGCCAGGAAATATCCCGACCGCAAGGCCGTGGTTGCGCAAATCAAGCACCGGGGGCGGGAGGGGTTTCCTCTTAATGGCCTTGCCGTGGCCAAAGGGGAGCATCGCGACCCCGCCCTCTACTACTCC
>DAOVNC010000154.1 GCA_030630445.1 Kiritimatiellales bacterium
ACAGGAAGGCCGGAAAAGCAATCCCCGATCCACTCGCAAAGCGAGTGATAATTTCTAATTGGAAATAATGACCGTAGCGAATGGTTCACCCCGCCAGCAAGCTATTAGCCGACGCCACGAATTCTAAAATTAACAGGCTGACCCGTTTTCAACTATGCATTGGTTTTTCTTTAGCCGCATTTTCCTCGGTTTTAGTGGCTACAAAACTAACAGCCCAACTCAAACTTCATTGGCGATGGGAACAGCATCGAATATCCCGCTTTGTTGATTTTGAACAATGGCCCTCTTTCGTGAGCTCCCTGTCCCTTCTCTTTAATTAGATGGTCAATAGTGATGAGTCCCGTGGCCAATAAGTCGGGAAATTGATAGGTGTGGGGAGATCGAGTGTACTCCACGCTCTTAAATAGAAACTCTTCCCTGCCTCCTCTTTTTCGGGTCTCGGCATTCACCCAAAATGTTTCCTTATGCTTTTCCGCAAGCTTCTGCCGAAGTACCGGAAGCACCCACACAAAAATCCCTTTATTGACCGATCCTTGCCTTTCACCATTCTCAAGCAGCAAATCAAGCCCATATTCAACGGCCAATTGCAACCCTTGGGAATTCTGTCGAAGGGCACTCACTGTACAATTCAACCGTCGCAAACCATCTCTGTCATAGCCATAGGCATCTATAAACTCGCGAAACGAATTTAGAGTACTCAGCTCCCAATCAGGAACCTTTGCAAAAAGCGTTTTTCTGGTATTGCTCCCTCGGCGCTTTGACTTTAATTCAATGCCTTTGTAATCGGGCAAAGGGCTACTATTAATCCGCAATCCCAATGCGGACTCCAACGTCCTACCGATGGCAGTTGAACCAGAACATTCGGCGGGGATGTATCCGCTACGTGCTATACCATGCAACTTCGCCAATAGTTCCGCCGCTGTTGCATTAACTTCGCGTACTGGACGCAGTTCCTCGAGCAGTGCAGAAAATGCTGCATCGGATGACTCCCTCTCCTGAAAGCTATATGCAGAAATATTTAATGCGTAAAGCACATTGCCTTGAGCCACGACTACCAATATTTCATCCGCATGAATCGACGATTTCAAGCCCGCAAACCAAATGCGCGGATCCCCCCTCTTCGTTTTGGGCCGATATAAAGATGCCGTACTACTTCTGGCGGCCCCGTCTCCCACAATAACAGCCTCAAGACAAACCTTATGTTCCTGTCCTTGCGCCTGTTCGGAATAATCATGAATGCCTTTCTGCAACAAAAATTCCCTCAATGGCGCAACCGCATCCATAATCGATTTTCGAAGCCCCGTTGCTGTGAGCAACAAGAAAGAAAACTCGATGTCTTGCCCGGAAAGGAAAGTTGAATTTGCCTGCTCAAGTGCAGTGAGTTTTCTCATAATTCACTCATTCCTCTTTTAGGATTTCAATGAACCGTGATCCTATCTGATGCGCCAACTTCGCCGGAACGGCATTTCCGATCTGCGTATATTTTGGCACATCCCGATCCCAAATTCCTTTATCAGGGTCTCCTGCCCGCCGACGGCCTCCTGTGGTACGAGGGCCTTTGAAAACATAATGGTCGGGAAAAGTCTGGAGACGCGCCCACTCTCGCACTGTTAACGCACGGGGTTGGCAATAATGTACATAGTCTTCCGGCAGAGATGTAGCGGTGATATTTGGCCCACCGCCATTCCAACGTTCTGGCAAAACTCGCTGCGAAAATTTCTTGGTTCGCATGTGCTCAGGAATCTCGCCGTTATGGTCAATCATGTATTGGAATTTTTCACGGATTTTATCCGCATGCTGGGAATATTCATGTTCGGTGACAGCATCCCCTTTACGATATATTTTACCATCAAGGTTGGTTCTCATTTCCTTTTGGAATGCCGTTTTTGCACTGTTTGGATAGCTGGAAGTAACCTTTTCCCCCAGATAGTTAGAGTCAACCAAATCCCCAAACACGCTTACCAGATCTGGTGCCATCCCCATACCCTCAGGCAAAACACCATCACTTACTGCCGACATAACAGGATTCCCGGCACTATCAAGTTTAGCCACGGGCAATGTGGCAACATCATCGCGAACACCAACAATCAGTAACCGTGGGCGGTTTTGCGGGACTCCATAATCTTTGGCGTAAATCAGCTGCCAGCGTACGTTGTACCCCTTGACCGAGCAAAGGGTCGTAAGAACCTCCTCAAAAATCTCCCCTTTCCTGCCATCCTTGGTCCAACGGCTAACCATTAGTCCACGAACATTCTCGAACAGGAACATGCGAGGGCGAACAGCCTTGATCACGCGAACCATTTCCTTAAATAGGTGATTCGAAGGTATGTCCTTTTTATGCAGGTCGAAAGAGCGGCGGTGTCCGATTCCCGAATAACCCTGGCAAGGCGGACCACCGCAGACCAGATCAATTTCCGGAATGCCGTTTTCACACCAAAAATCAAGGTGCTGTTTTATCTTCTTGTTGGTGAGATCTGAAATGTCAGCGTACTGAAAATATCCGGCGGCATCCCGATTGGCCAAATAGGTTGCAGCGGCATCCTTGTTGATTTCGCTAAACAACAACGGAGTAAACCCCGCCTCTTCTAAACCAAGGGAAAGCCCCCCACAACCCGCGAAAAGATCAATGCATGAAAATTCTGGTTTGCCCTCCAGCTTAACCTTCCAATCGAAATCAAGCAGCCCCTGCTTCTCTTCAATCCTCCCCGGATGCTTCAAGGAGGGGCAAATCATCTGTTGAAACTTCATTGCCACATGAGGCCAAATGCTTGTAGCGGCATCCGGCAAAAAAGATGAACCCATACTGCCATCCATCAACCAATGGCCGAGCATTGCATCGGAAATGGTGCTTCCGAGTTTTTTGTTTTCAGTTTCAAGGGCAACCCGCAGGTATCGGGTCGCCTCGGAGAGGGATAATTCTATCGATTTTCTCACCAGATCAGTTCCACCAAGTTCTTAGATTTCTTCAGCCAAATTTCGTTTTGACGCGATCAACCAGCATCACCAGCAGTATCAACAAAGCACGTTTAAAGGTTTTACCATCCCCTCCGCCCGCGCTCAACCATCAATCACCATCTGGGGCGAACTAATCTATTCTGCAACCCCCGCTTCATCCCGCACGACTTCGGCGGCATGCGCCTTGATCAGTTGCTGCGTCATGGGTTTTTCGCCGGGCTTGTTCTGGAGGATTCCTCGGATCGAATCGATGTAGGCCGGGGTGATGGGTCGCAATTCAACCGCATTGCCCACCTGTTTAAATGCGATGCGGGTGGCGGGTTTAATACCGTACTTTCGGCGCAGCTCTGCAGGAATAGTGAACCGACCTTTCGTTGTTACAATGGCTTCCATGACTACCTTCTGTGATGCGAGGAACATAGCAAACCGTTCTTCCGCAATGAAGCTGGAAGCATCATCTACTTTTGCGAACCTTGCGCTTTCGCGGCTATCCATCCCGCAGTTGGCTCCTGATTTGCTCAACCAATCTCCGGTACCATCCAGCCAAGTTTCGGGCTTCGTCGGCATCGCGAACTTCGAGGATGTCTCCATTCGCACAACCACATTCATGATACTGGGCTGTTAATTCATATTGCTCCGCACGGCAGCTCAAGCCATCCATAACCTGACCCCAATCATTCTCATCCAATGTAATCGTTACCTGTCTTTTCATCCGCGTACATTGGCGCCCATCTGCGGTCAACGTCCATAGACTATGAGTCTAGCTTACTGACGATCGGGAACGCCCGGATAAAGTGATTGACTTGCTTATATGCGGCCAGCGTTTAAACCGATACTGTCCTGAGCTCCGGAACGATTCAATACATTAACCTGATCAGGAGAAACGCAATGGGATCCAAAGACAAAGGCGGCAAAGAAGCGAAGAAAGAGGCCAAGCTGAGCCCAAAAGAAAAGAAACAGGCGAAGAAAGATAAGAAAAACAACAGAACACAGGCGTAGTTGCACCCGAGGTAAAGGGTGAAGGGTCGATCCTATGACCTGAGCCCGTATGGAGTGTGGCGACAGCAACGAGGTGGCAAATCATGTTTTATGCATTTCCCCTATCCCCAGTCGCCGCTCCCACAGTCGCTTCTTTGAACCCCTCGTGTAACTCGTTATTTGAACCGTGCTTTCAGCACTATTTACATTCGCAAATTATCCATCGCTTCGCTCGGGCCTCAGTAAATTTATCTATCGGTTGCCATTCTGCTTCGCGTCATTGCTGTCGCAAGCTCCAGCCTCACTGCGTGTCGCGTACGGGAGAAATACCAAAGCACTTTCGCTTTAGCTCAGGTCGCCGCAAGATGGCGAACAGCCTTTAAGGATCATATGGAAATTAAGGTAAACTTTTTGGAAAACCTTCGGCTTGAAGCCAAGTTTGATGATTTTACGGTAACGACGGATCAACCGATCCGCTACAAGGGCGATGGCTCGGCTCCCAATCCGTTTGATTATTTCTTAGCGTCTTCTGCCCTCTGTGCAGCTTATTTTGTGAAGGTCTATTGCTTGGCTCGTGACATTCCGACCGAGGACATTCGGCTCTCCCAAAATAATATTATTGATCCGAAAAATCGATATAAGCAGACCTTTCAAATCCAGGTGGAAGTACCGGATGGCTTATCGGATCATCATCGGAAGGGCATTTTAACGGCCATCGATCGATGTGCTGTTAAAAGAGTGATTGAAGGACCCCCTGAATTTTCTACTGAAATTGTGGAACAGCTGGGATCAGATTCCTCGCTTATTTACGGAACCGGGGCCGAAACGAATGCCCATACCCTAATTCTTGGGAAAGATCTTCCTGCCGAAGATACGATCGCCAACATGACCGGCCTGCTCGCTGCCATTGGAATTAAGATCGAAATCGCGTCATGGAGAAATATTGTCCCGAATGTCTGGTCGGTCCATATCCGGGATGCGGCTTCACCGATGTGTTTTACCAACGGCAAGGGGGCCACGAAAGATAGCGCACTTTGCTCGGCGCTCGGGGAATACCTTGAGCGGACCAGCTGCAATTATTTCTACAACGACCATTACCTGGGCGAAGAGGTTTGCCAGCGCTCTTTTATTCATTATCCCAATGAAAAATGGTTCAAAGCAGGTCCTAATGATGCATTACCAGAGGGCCTCATGGATGAAACCTGTCTAAAAATTTACGATCCGGGAAATGAGCTGAAAGCATCCCATTTAATCGACACCAGCTCGGGTCTAATCGATCGAGGTATTTGCGCGCTTCCGTTTGAACGCCAATCGGATCAGGAAACGGTGTACATTCCTGTAAATCTCATCGGAAATTTATTTGTCAGCAATGGGATGAGTGCAGGAAATAATAGGCACGAAGCTCAGGTGCAATGCCTCTCCGAAATCGTTGAACGGGCGGTAAAAAAACAAATTATTGAAGAGGAAATTAGTTTACCCAACGTACCGAAGTCCATTTTAGAAAAATATCCGCAGATTCTCGCGGGAATAAGTGAACTGGAAAGCAAAGGGTTTCCTGTTCTAATCAAAGATGCCTCTTTGGGCGGAACGTTTCCGGTCATGTGTGTCACGTTAATGAATCCAAGAACAGGCGGTGTTTTTGCGTCGTTTGGAGCGCATCCAAAATTTGAAGTGGCCCTGGAGCGAAGCCTTACTGAGTTATTGCAAGGGAGAAGTTTTGAGGGATTAAATGACGTGCCTCCTCCGACCTTCAATAGCCTCGCGGTGACGGAGCCGAATAATTCCGTCGAACACTTTATTGATTCAACGGGCATCATCTCCTGGAAGTTCTTCAGTGATCAGCATGACTATGATTTCTGCGCGTGGAATTTCTCAGGAACAACCCAGGAGGAAAGCCGTTATCTCATGAACATCCTCAAGGGCTTGAACAAAGAAGTTTATGTGGCCCTGTATGAGGATCTGGGAGCAACCGCATGCAGAATATTGGTTCCTGGATATTCAGAAATTTATCCGGTGGATGATCTGGTCTGGGATAATACGAACAAGGCCCTGAATTTCAGGTCGGATATTCTGAATATTCACTCGCTGAATGATCAAGGCCTTGCGAATCTCATCGAACGGCTGGAAGAAAGCCAACTGGATAACTACACCGTAATTTCATCTCTAATAGGCATTGAGTTCGATGAAAACACCGTGTGGGGTCAACTCGATATCGGCGAATTAAAGATCCTGCTCTATTTGGCGCTGAATCAACATGAAGAGGCTCAGGAACTCATCTTCAACTTCCTAAACTTTAACGACAATACAGCGGAACGGAAATTATTTTATCAAGCGCTCAACGTCGTACTCGATATTACGTTAGATGAAGAACTTGATCTGAATCATTACGTGTCCAACCTGACGAAAATGTACGGTGCTGAAACCATGAACAATGTAGTCGGCTCTGTTACCGGTGACGTCAAATTTTACGGCTTAACAAGGACCAGTATGAAACTGGAAGGGCTGGATAAGCACCTTCGGTTGATTGAGAGCTATCAAAAGCTTCACAAAGCCAGAGATGCCGGATAGTAATGGGTTTTAAGAATATTTGAGTGAGGAATTCTGATGTCAGTTGAAGAACAACAAAACAGCCCGCTGCATGGTTTAAGCGCCGAAACGATGGTGACTGAACTGGTGGAGTTTTACGGGTGGGATGTTTTATACGCGGCCCTGCGACTAAAATGTTTTCGAATGAACCCGTCCATCGCCAGCTGCCTGACGTTTTTAAAAAAGACGGAATGGGCGAAATTCAAAGTCGAGGATTTTTATTTGTACCGCTTCAAGCGCATGCCAAAAATGGGCGAGGATCAACTCGAGCTAAATCCACGCGAGCGCGGCTTCCCGATCGGGATGGTTCCGCGCGATCCGCTGCCGCTGACCGTTGAGTTGGTTGAAGAGTTGCGGGCGGAAGCAGAGGAGAACTACAAGGCCATGATGGCGGAGCGACGTTCGGGCTCTCGCTACTAATTCTTCCGACCCGCTCAACCAAAGGAAAATCATTTTGCCACCTAATCATTTTGCCCTAATACAAAGTTGCTTTCACGAACCCTGCCAACCAAAAAAGGCGACCGTCGGCGATCTAATCAACTATTAATATATTCATCTTAATAGTTGGTATTTCATATAGGAGGGAATATATTACCTATATGAAAAATAATTTTGTTTTAGCCACACCGGAAGAGACGGCTCGTCGACTGGCGGAAAAAGCCCGGACATTGCGACTGGCCCGCAACTGGAAACAGGCCACGCTCGCCGAACGCTCCGGGGTTAGCCTGGGCTCCTTGCAGCGCTTCGAGCGCACCGGTCTGGCTTCCCTGCAAAACCTTCTTAAACTCGCCTTTGCGCTGGGTCGGCTGGACGACTTCGAACAAGCGCTCGAACCGCCGCCTGCGGAAAGCATCGCGGAACTCGAAGCCGCCACCCAGCCGCGCAAGCCAAGGAGGGGGGCAAAATGAAAAAACTGTCCGTCCATCTATCAACCCACCCCGGCCAAGACCGTTCTGTCGGGGTTCTGGCCGAAGCGGATCGAAAAATCTATTTTGAATATGATGCTGAATTTCTAAAAGACCCGCTCTGGCTCTCCCCGTTCAAACTGCCCCCGCAGCCCGGTCTCCAAGAGCATCGCGACCTCTCCTTCGGATCGCTTTTCGGCCTGTTCGACGACAGCCTGCCCGATGGCTGGGGATTGCTTTTGATGGATCGGTATTTTCGCCAGCTTGGCATTCCGCCCGAGACGCTCTCGCCGCTCGATCGCCTTGCCTACATAGGAACACGCGGCATGGGCGCACTGACCTACCATCCCCCCGCCCAATCCAATGGCCTGCGTGACAGCGCACTCGACCTGCACCATCTTGCACAGGAATCCTACCGGGTGCTGGAAGGCTCCGCCGCCGATGTCCTGCCCCAACTCCTGATTGCCGGGGGAAGCCCTGGCGGAGCCCGGCCCAAGGTTCTGGTCGGGGTTTGCGGCGATAAAATGATATGCGGCACCGACCT
>DAOVNC010000038.1 GCA_030630445.1 Kiritimatiellales bacterium
CACCCCCGGCTTTAGCTTCGGAAAGAAAGAAGACAAGCTCGGTATCCGCGCCTCCACCACCCGCGAGCTGATCTTCGAAGACTGCGAAATCCCTGCCGAAAACCTCATCGGCCGCGAAGGTGCAGGCTTCCTGCTCGCCATGAAAACGTTCGACGTCTCCCGTCCCGGCATTGCCGCGCAGGGCGTGGGCCTGGCGCAGGGCGCGCTCGACGAAGCCGTCAAGTATGCCAAGGTGCGCAAGCAGTTCGACAAGCCGATCATCGCCAACCAAGGCCTGCTGTGGATGCTCGCCGAAATGTCCACCAAGGTTGAAACTGCGCGGGCGATCACCTATGCCGCATGCCACACCTTGGATGCCGGCGTGAAGAATGTCTCCAAGATTTCCGCCATGTGCAAATACTATGCGGGCGACGTCGCCATGTCCGTCACCACCGATGCCGTCCAGGTGTTCGGCGGCTACGGCTTCATGAAGGAATATCCGGTCGAAAAGATGATGCGCGACGCCAAGATCCTGCAAATCTACGAAGGCACCAACCAGATCCAACGCGATATCGTCGGCAATTCCCTCGTCAAGGAATACGCCTCGCTGTAACCCTTCCATAATCTGGAATGTAGAAACCCCGCCCTGCCCGCCACGTGAGCCGAGTTGGACACGGCAACGTGGCCTCACTCGGGCGGGGTTTTTATTTGGAGCGGTTTAGAGCACTACAAGATCTGTCGTGGCCCTTGCGTTTCGACGCAGAAGAAAGAAGCAAGGAAAGGAGGGAAACCCTTTCCGGGCCGATCAGGTTTTCTCTCTAACGAGGGCTTCTCCAATCTTGGATTTGATCCTCGCAAACACCTTTCGACGGGGAGGGGCTGAACTTCTCAAAAAAAACATATTCATGGTTCCTCAACCGAAGCCAGCAACTGCAATGCCCAGCAAACGGTGATGCGGTCGATCGACTATTCCGTAATTACGCGATAGAAGGTTTGATCCGGCCCAATGGCATTGGTGATGGTGATCATTCCGCCGTCTCCTGCGACTCCATTCGTGAAGCTCTGCCAATCTGCCATTGGCAGGTTCGAGTTGGTTTCCACGCCGTAGCTTCCACCATTTTCGCTGATCCATGTAAGTACCATTTGGGCACCGCCGGAAACAGGCCCGCTAATTGAGAGGTCGGTTACGGCGGCAGCCGGTTTGGGCGTCACACCAAGAGCAACCTGATCGATTTCGGGCCATGCATCAATCGGCGTAAGTCCAACCCCGAGAGTCGATCCGATCCACGGATCGCCTGCCTGCACGGTGAACTGCCCCTCCGCCTGCGCACCGCCTGTACCCGTAACGGCCTCAGTACCCGTTATCGCGGTGCGGGTTCCTGCGTTGTCCCATACCAATTGGATCTGTGCATTTTTACCCCCCGTCCGCGCACTCCAGAAGCTATAGTCGATAACATCGCCTACCTCGATGATGTGATCCGACATGTTGAGAATGGCCGCTCCCGGTTGAAGAAAAGCCATCCTGGTTCCATCCAGTCCCACATAGGTGTTGGCGGTGGTGTTGGCATCGTTGCACCCCGTATCGTTGTCGGCGGTGTCCACCTCGCTCCAGTTTTCCCAGAAAGACACCGCTCCATCGATGAAGAGGACCTTGCCGGTTTCGAGCTCAAAGCTTCCGTTCCGATTGGTGTTGTCAATCAGAACGATATCCGGAACCACCAGCTCCGAAACATAGATGTTGAGCACCGCATTGGTGGAACCCGTGATTTCATCGTCGGCAATGACTACAAATGTATTCGTGCCGAGGTCACCCATTGTAGGCGTACCCGACAAGACTCCATTGGTAGCCACGTTCAGCCATGCCGGTCCGCTGGCATCCCGACTGTATGTAATTGGATCACCGTTCGGATCTTGCGCCTTGCCGGCCAATGTGCCGACGTAGTCGATGCCAACATAGCCATCATCGCCTGCAATTGGGTCTTCCAGCCAAACCGGCGCTCCGGGCGGCTCTGGTAACGTGGTTCCGGTCAGCTGGACATTGTCGATGTTGGTGTTGCCGCCGATTCCTGGGTCGGTCTTATTGTAGAATCCGATTCCGCTGACATCGCCGAGGAGAGCCTTGGCCACGGAGAACGTATTGCTCTCCCCTCCCATGGTCAACGTGAAATCATAGTTGGCGCCGTTTTCAACGAGCGAGAGTGTAACCGCTGCGAGGACGGTTCCGGCAGGCGCCGTGGCGGCGCCGGCGAAGGTTGAACCACTGACGATATCGGAAGGGGGCGTCGTGGTTAGTGTGCTCACGCCAGCCGAATAGGTGGTTCCGCCCGGCTCCCATGAAACGATCAGGCCGTTGGCTGTGCCTTCGAGCATGAATCCGCTGATGGAAGTGCCCCAGTTATTGGCAAAATCGGCCGTGAGTGTGAGTGCGGACGAAGTATCCCAGAGGCCATCCCCCACATCCGCCCCAAGGCCGGTATTGGAGGCCAGATAGGTGGCGGATTGTGCTTCGTTTTCAAGCGCCGCCAAGAACAAGGTGCCGCCATTGTTAAACGGACCGTCCTGCGTGCGGATTTCAGAGGGAGAGGCTGCCGGGGTTGGATCGGTATCGGTGTAGCTCAGGAAATGAGCGGCCTCGGTGCCGGCAGTGTCGCCTATGCTGGTTGCAAACGCGTCCGTGTGGTTGATCACTGCGGCCGATGCTGACAACGATGCCGCAAGTAAGATTGTTGCTGCAATATACGATACTTTCATTCTTGTCTCTTTTGGTTTGTTTAGTCGATTCTTAGTCTTCTAGTTCAATGCGATAGAATCCCTGATCGTTCCCGGGGGCTCCCAGATTGTAGCTGGTGGTTGTACCCGACGAGGCAGGAAGTCCATTCGTTACAATGCCGGTCCAATTGGTGAGATTATCGCTGCTGTGTATCGTGAAAGAGGCCCCAGGAGCGGAAGGCCATGTGATTTCCAGCGCACCATCCCACTCACCGACGAGGCGGAAGAAACTATCGGGATCCAAGGGGTTGGTACCGATGCGGATCTCGGCACCGTCGGGGGTACCGTCACCATCGGTGTTGTCGTTGTCGGGATCGGTTTCGCCGGAATCGACGAGGCCGTTTTGGTTGGGATCCTCGGTGTTGTCGTCAAGGCCGTCGCCATCTGCATCGAGGCCCGCCGCAACCGGCATGGTTGGGGGAACGGGCTGGTTGGAGCTGATGCTGATGGGATATTGGGCATCCATGCCATCGAGTTCGCGAACCATGGCCCGGGCCATCTGGGCGAGGCGGACGGGCTCGGCGGTGGCCCGGTTGTTGGATTCGTCGATATCCAGGGTCAGGTTGTAGAGTTCCCAGCGGGGTTCGTAGCCGGAGCCATCGGCGACGCCGTCGGCGTAGAAGTAAATGAGTTTCCAATCGCCGTCGCGGATGGCGGTGAAGGGTTCGATGCCGAGGCCGACCCCGATGTTCTCATACCACTGGTGCGGATAATGCCAGAGCAAAACGCCGTCGCGCTCGAAGGGTTCGTTCTTGAAGAGCGGTGAAAGGTCTTGGCCGTCGAGATTCTGTCCGTAGGGTTGCGGGACATCGACCCCGGCCAAGGTCAGGATGGTCGGATAGAAATCGTCGGTATGCACGGGTTCATTACAGGTTGAACCGGGAGCGATGGCTAGACTGGAGTACAGCGGGGGCTGAGCCGGATCCTGCCCGGCCCACGCGACAATCATCGGCACGCGGTATCCGCCCTCGTAGCCGGCTCCTTTGCCGCTGCGGATGGGAGCGTTGTGCCAGTCGCGGATCCAGGGGTCTCCCGAAAACGAGCGGCTGTGGCTGGAGAGGCCGCCGTTGTCGGAGACGAACAGGACGATGGTGTTGTCCGCCGCACCGATGGCAACGAGGTGGTCCAGGAGGTCGCCGAGGCTTTCATCCATCGACTCGACCATCGCGGCGTAGTGGATTTCCTCGCCGGGACGTCCGGCGTATTCGGGGTTGACGGTAAACTCCGGGTCGCCCTGAAGCGGCGCATGGACCGCGTAGTGCGCCATGTTCATAAAGAAGGGCTGTCCTGCGGCCAGCGCGTCGTTAATGGCACCCTTGGCTTTGTCGGTAAGAGCCTTGGTAATGTATTTGCCTTGGGGTTGATCCTCCATGTTCGGATACAAACCCGGGTTGTTGATCCATGGCGAGAAGTAGCTGTAGGGTCCGCCGATCTCGCTGCCTCCGATATTGACGTCGAATCCAAGGTTGGTGGGATCGTTTCCGCCTCCGAGATTTCGCCCGCCGAAGTGCGCCTTGCCGACATGGATGGTGCGATACCCGGCGGCCTGCAACAAGGACGGCAGGGTGATGAATCCGTCGCCGGGTTGCAGTCCCTGCGAGCGCCACGCCGGACTTTTCAGGTAGGTGTTCGAGTTTCCGCCGCCACCCGTCTGGCGGGTCCAGTCGGTGATATGGGTCCGGGCGGGGTTCTGGCCGCTCATGATACCGGTACGGGTCGGGGAACAGACCGGCGAAGCCGCATAGGCGTCGGTAAACTTCATCCCCTGCTCGGCAAGCCGCAGCATGCTAGGAGTATGGTAGAGATCATTCCAGACCGGCCTTGGATTGTGCAACTGCAGCTCGGTGTCCTGCCAACCCATGTCGTCGACGAGGAAGAGCAGAATGTTTGGCTGGCTGCCCGGAGCAACTTCCCGAACGGTGACCGAAGCGGTGGTGGTGCCGATGCCATTGCTGGCGGTCAAAACATAGGTGGTGGTGCCCGTTGCGCTGTGCGTAGCCGTGTTCGTTCCTGTGAGATCGCCAAGGCCTTGGTCGATGGAGAGCGCGGTGGCATCGGTGGTTTCCCAATTCAGCGTAATCGTGGCACCGCCGGGAGCGAAGAAGAGCGGAGAAGCGGTAAAGGATTCAATAGTCGGCGCAGCAGGCGGAGCCGAAACGACTTCGCCGGTGAACGTGAGGGTGTCGATATTCGTGTTTCCCTCAGCTCCCCCGTCCGCGCTCTTGGTGTTGCTGTAGTAGCCCATCGCGTCGATAGCACCCAGCGAGGCGATGGCCACCGAAAAGGTATTCGCGCTGCCGCCCACCGTGAGCGTAATGTCATAGTTGGTTCCGTTCTCAATAACGGACAGGTTGACAGGGGCCAAGGTGTCCCCATCGGGAAAGCTCGCCGAACCGGTCAAGGTATCGCCGTTAACCGTTCCGGTCGGCAATCCATTTCCGACACCAGCCCAGGTTCCGGCCTTGTAGGTGGTTGCTCCGGGAATCCAGGCAACAAGGAAATCGCTGGTGGCTCCACGAAGAACCAATCCACTGACCGGCGATCCCCAGTTGTTGGCTATGTCGGCGTTCAGGCTGAGTGCCACCGTGGTGTCGTAGGCGGTTCCTCCAAATTGGGTCGCGTTCAAGACAAGGGTTTGTTCGTCATTCGAAACACCCGCGAGAAAAGCCGTGCCGCCATTGTTGAAGGGACTGTTTTGCGACCGGACATTGCTACCGCCTTGAACCTCGGCATAGGTGAAATCGGGGTAGATGGAGGTAAAGTCCGAAGTGCCGGTGATGGTGCCGAAGCTTTCGGTGTACAGCGTGGCCGCTTGGGTCGAGGCAACGAGAGCGAGGGCGGTTAGGGAAACCATTCGGGAAATAATTTTTTTCGTCTTCATAGTTCAGTATTTTCAATAATTCGGGGTTCAATTTTCCAGTTTAAAGGTAGTCAGAACGGCAGCGTGGTCGGAAGGAAACTCGACAAAACTACGCTTTGTATAGTTCCGGTAGTGCTTGATCACCCGGGATTCGATGGGTTTGAGATCCTTTCCCGTCGAGTAGATAAAACCGATCCGTGCATACAATGCCCGCCGATCCGGTTGCGAGTTTTCCTTATCAACGACGAAGCCTTTTCCCGAGATCCACTTGTATCCTTTCCCCGTGGTGGTCCAGGTGTGGCCCAGGGTAGTGGCACTGAGTAGAAAGCAGGTGATGTAGAATATTATCATAAGATCCTCAGTTTTTAACCTATGTATAATTGGAAATATCATAGCGAATTATCAAACACATGAGTTGAAATCGTTTGTATGACATGCAGGCTTGCGTGCCGCAAGCCCCTACAGGAACCAACGAATGCGATAGAATGCGGTGTCGTTGGTCGCGGGTGTGGAGATGGAAAACGGGGATGTTGCTAGCTCATAAATATTGGTCAATACCTGCCATGAAAACGGATCGGTCAACGTCTCCGTATAATCGACAAAGTAGTGCTGCCCTGGCGTACCGCTAAACTGCAGGCTGACCTTGCCGCCGATGATCTCCGTCCCCGGCAAAATTACCGGGGTATGCGCGGTGGGTATCGTCGGCACGCCGAATACATCGATCTCACGGCCGACCACGACACCGCCAGGATTGGCATCGTTGGCGATATTGAAAGTGATCGCCTTGACGCCGGAGGCCATTGCCCCGCTATTGGTAAACGATACGGTCGTCCAGTATGAAGCGGGCGAGTTTGGCTCCCAGTGCTCCGGACCGGTCAGCACCGCCGTCGAATCGTCAACGTAGGTCACAATGATCGAATAGCCTTGGTTGGCCCGTCCTCCCGCTGCGGTGTTCCACCCAAAATAGACATCGATCCCGGTGATGTCATAGCCGGACGTATTGACGGACGTATCTAATTCAACCGAGACACTGTTGCCGCTATCCATCGTCACTTCGCCCACGTCGGCGGTGTCGCCATCTTCATTGCCGATGAGGCCGTTGAACAGCTCTGCGTGCCGGCTCGCCACATCGTTGCCGCCGGTGGCGGAGCTGCCGAAAAATTGCGTCTGCGCGAGGTCGGTGGTGCTGACCACGGGTGCGGTATTGCCTTTCGAGGTACTGACCTCGGTCGCAGTTCCCGGGGACACGGTGATGGAATCCAGAATCATATACTTGGACTCCGCATTGACCGCCTTGATCGTATGAATTCCCGGCGTCAATCCCGTCCGGTTATAGACGGTTTGCCGGTAGAGGCGGGATTCATTATAGCAATTGATCGTTTCATCCAGCACGCCGTCGATATAGACCTCGACCTGGCCCATATCGGAGTTTTTCTGGGAGGTAAAGGAAATGCCGGTGCCATGGAAGACGAGTTCAAAAGAGTCCTCGGCAACCTGGGTAAACTGGAAGTCGTTGTTGAAACATTCAACGTTTACCTGAGCCGCCCATGTTCCCGTATAGACCACGCCCGCCGTATCGTTGAGTTGCTCGGATCCTCCCGGTTTCACGAAGCTGAACGGCTGCTCGATCTGGTTGCGCAGCAGCGTGACCGGCACAATGGTGCCCGGCGCAATGGAATTATAGATGAGCCAAAAACTTTGCTTGGTCGTGATGGGTACGCCATCGACTGCGCGGATGAGATCAAGGGTCTCGAACCCCTGGCCGGCGGCATAGCTTCCAGCCGGGACCAACTCAAAATAGATCCCGTTGAGATCCGGAGCCCCCAACGCAGACTGGATCGATACGTTGTAGATGCTGGCGGCCTCGGCTCCCATCAAAGGCTCGGAATCGTCCAGCGGATCCGGCTCTGCCACGAAATCCACGGGGTCTGGCTCAGGCGCTCCCGGCTTGCCGAACTGATCCATGGCAAAGTTCGCAAATCCCAGAAGTGGCGCGGGAGAGCCCGGCAGCACCGTGTAGTTCATCGTGTCGGGATCGGTGAAGAGTGGATTGGCGGTCACTGAGTTGACATCGAGACCCAAAGCCGACCAACCATCGAAGCCGATGCTGACAGGGTCGCCCGCATTGTAGAACAGGTTGGAGTCAATCGTCGCCTGCTTCGCCGCCATATTGGAAGCGTCGAGGCCGGCCAGGCTGTAGGCAGAATGATTCACAACGATATTGTTGGTAAACGCGTCCTCGCACCCGTCATACCAAACGTGGAGGTCGGCCGGCCCGTTGATCATGATATTGTTGTACACCTTGCGCCCGAAACCCTCGCGAAGCTTGATCCCGCAGTTCAGGCAGAGGTTATTGTACAATTCGTAATTGCTGGATCCATCATCGAGATCGATACCGAAGATACGCGGTTCGCTGTAATGGAAACGGTTGTTGCGGATCACGGTGGTTTTCCAGGCATCGAGGAAGGCGTAGGGCTTCTTTTGTGTTCCATTGCTTCCTCGTGTGTTGTAGCCGAGATACGACCAGAAACGGTCACGACCCCATGCATTGAATGGGCCGTGATCACTGGTTTCCCGGACGCAGTCGAAGACGTCATTGAACTCGATCAGGTGGCCGCCCCAGGTGCCGTCACATATGTTGATGCCTGCACGCGGACTGCCGTGGACCGTGTTGTGGCTCACCGTGATGCTTTCGGACATCGAGATGTTCACGCCGCAGGTCTGCTTCTCGAAGCGGCCCATGTCCTGCATGTGGTTGTAGCTGACGGTGATGTCCTTCGGATAGTCGTCCGTGAGCGGCCCCGGTGTCGTATCCTGGATATCCGTATGGTGGATGGTATCCCAGGAGGACGGATAGCGCACCGCACTCACCAACCCGACCATGTTGACGCAGGTCGCGCCGTTCTCGAGGAATTCGTTCTGGGTCACGAGGTGGTTGCGGTTGTAGCCGCTCATGAAGATCCCGTTGCCGCCGATCCGATCAAAGACCGAGTTCGAGATCGTCACATCTTCCGCATCCTGAATAAACACGGCTCCCGCACGGGCAATGCCCCAATCGCTGCGCAACGGCCTTTCGTAGGTACGTGTGAAAAGCGTCCGATGCGTCTTAGCGAAAGTGAAATTGTCGAAGGTCAGATGCTTCACTTTCGATCCGCCGGTACCGACGATCCGGATCAGATCCTCGGTCGACGCCGCCTCAAAGGCAGCCGTCGATGGATTCAGCCCGGAGAGTGGATAGAAGTAGAGATTGCCCGTCGCCGAGTCATAGAACCACTCGCCGGGGGCATCCAGCTCCTCGAAGATATTCTCCACCATCCGGCAGGTGGAATGCATCAGGCTTCCGCGGTTATTGTCCCCCACCCACTGCAAGGTTGGGTTGCCGAC
This sequence comes from Kiritimatiellales bacterium, assembly GCA_030630445.1. Taxonomy (GTDB): domain Bacteria; phylum Verrucomicrobiota; class Kiritimatiellia; order Kiritimatiellales; family Pontiellaceae; genus Pontiella. The sequence goes on from DAOVNC010000038.1 coordinate 8,993, forward strand.
GCCATCGACACCGGTAATTCTGTAGGAATTTCCGCCCCATTCACGATCGTGCAATGCGCGCACCAACCCGGTCTCCGGATTCGCCCAGCCCGCCGCGCGCGTGCTACTGATGGCGTCGGCCGCGTAGCCGTTGAGGATATCGATAGTGGCGTCGTAGTTCGGATAGCGCGCCAGCACCTGCTGCGTGTCGTTCACAAAGAGCACGTCGAACGCCAGCCCGGCTCCGATATCGGCCACCTGGATATTTTCCGAATAGGTGCTCCATGTCGTGGACAGCGGAATCGCTCCGCTAAGCACTGCCGTTTCGTTGGAATAGCCTGCGTAGGTGACGGGCACAGACGCCGACCCGGAATCCGCCGGGGTAAATTCAAGCGGCTGGCTCAGATGGTAGGTTCCGCCATGCACCCACACGTGGATGGGTTCCGTGGCAGTAGGCAGTGCGGCCCGCACCGCCAGCTGCGCGTTGCTCAGGGTCAGGAACGGTGCGGACAAGGTTCCGTCATTCGAATCGCTCCCGGTCGTTGCCACATAAAATTCGATATCGGCTCCCGCAGCCACCGCAACGGCGACGGAAACACACATTAAAATTCGTTTTTTCAAGTTGAGTCGTAGTAGTGGTTTCATTGTGTTCTCATTCAGCATAGTTAGTAGAATTTGAGATGAGGGTGAGCGTTTAAGCGATACCCTCAATTGCTCTATTGTTCGACCTGTTATTCCTATTTAATCCTTGGCGGCAGACAACGGCAGGGCAATGTTGACCACCATGTTTCCTTTTTTGCATGCGACAAACAGCAGTTGCGGTCGACCTCGTTCATCGGTCAGTACGAACGGGCGCTCCATGCGCTGCGGCTGCCATATGGTTCCGTCATCGAACGGTATCCCCTTCGGCGACAGCTTGTATTGCGCCGCCTTCTCCCAATTGAACCCGTCCGTTGAAGTCATCATCCCGATGAATGTATGCGAATGGAACACCGCGTAGAAGCGCTTGCGGGGCTGATCGTACCACATCGACACGTCCTCGGTATCCAGATTATCGATCACTGGCTTGTCCTGGATCGTCCATGGTCCCTCAGGGCTTGGAGCCGTTGCCAATGCCTGGTTGCGTGCGCCACGACCGCCTGGCTTGTCGCCCTTGATAATCATGAAGTAAGTTCCGTCCGGGCCCTGGCATACGGCTGGGTTAACCGACAGGGTCGTGATCGTCTTCGCCGGCTGGATGATCGGTTCTTTGGATATCGTCCACGGGCCATCAAGCGACTTCGAAGAGGCCACGAACGTCCGCTGGTTTGGCCGCGCCTCTTTCCTCCACAATGGGTGCCCATACCCCGTCTTCGCCATCTGTACGCGCTTTGCTTCACCGTCTTCGGCAAAGCTGTCGCCGCGCGTCTGTACGAAATACAGGTAGTAGGTGTCGCCGAACTTTTTGATCTTTGAGTTGTGTGCGGTGAACCAGCCACCCCGGCCTTCGCCGGTCGCCGGTATCGCCACAGCGACCTCGGCATACGGACCTTCGGGCTTGTCAGCGACGGCGTGCACGATCTCTGAATGCGTCAGCCACGACAGGAAACCGATCGCCTTCGGCCAGCGCGTGTGAAACATGTGGTACTTCCCATCGGCGCCCTTGTGTACACTCGGGCACCAGGTGTACCAATCCGGGTACGCCGTGATGTACGGCCGGCTCCGCAGATCCTCGAATGTCGCCTTCGATTCCGCAGGCAGCGGTCCGATATTCAGTCGCAGCGTGTCAGGTGCCGCGTTCGACGTTGTCGAACAAACGGTGCAACTCATAAGTACGCCTGCTACATACATCCATTTCACACTTCTTTCTCCATTAGTCCGAACATTACATCATAAGCTTACGACGAAGGAAGACCATGCGGCGGCATGGTATTTTCCTACGCTATCCGTTCCAAAATATGCTTCAACGGTGAAATCCTACGTCGCAGCATCTGCGGTGAAGGTCCCGGTCTACTCCGTGATGACGCGGTAGAAGGTCTGGTCGCCGTTAATGGTATTGGTGATGGTGGTCGTTCCGCCTGTTCCCGGCAGACCGCTCGCGATGGATATCCAGCCTTCCGCACTGATAAGCGTGGAATTAGTTTCAAGGCCATAGGTTTCGCCCACCAGGCCGACCCATGAAATTCCCATCGCGGTTCCGCCGGAAATAGGCCCGAAAATCGAGACAGTGACCGGCTCCGGCTCCGACACGGCATAGACCGTCAGGGCGTTGAGCTGTCCACCCTTGCTGGTGCTTGCATAGAAGGCCTCGATGGTGAAGGTCTGCTCCGGGCCGACTGCGGTAAAGGTTCCGGTAACCAGCAACCCATCGCCGCCTACCCCATTGGCATAAACGCCTTGGTCTTCGCCGTCGAACTCCGCGTTGCGCCCGTTAATGGTTGCGGTTCCGCGTCCATCATAGACGAGGGCCTGGACGCGGTATTCCTTGTTCGATACCAGACCGGAAAGGCTTACTGTATCTGGAGTAGAACCGCCATACGTTCCGGTGGCCGCGATATCGTTTGTAGTGCCAAATCCGTCGTATGTGCCATCGAACACGATGGTACCGGCGGAAAAGTCGATTCCATCAAAGCTGGAAACGGCTCCACCTAGGTTCTCGGCCAGAACCAGCGTTCCATTGGTATTGAAAAGACCGGTATCCAGGGCATCGCCATCCACCGGGGCCGGGGTCGAAGACCATGTAATCGTGGCGTTGGGCGGGGGCGGTTCCGGAGTGCCGTTTGGATCGAATACGGTCAAGGCATTGAGTTGCCCGCCTACGCTGACCGAGTTCGTCGTAAATGCTTCAATCGTGAAGCTCTGGTTCGTCGCATCAGCGGTAAAGGTTCCTGTAAGCAACAAGCCAGTTCCCCAAGTCACATTGTGTACGCCTGAGGCATACTGGCCGTAGTTTGTACCATCAGTCTCGATGGTGCGGCCGGGAGCGGTGGGTTCGACAACTGCGTTACGCCCGTCGAAGATGAGGGCCTGAATGACATAGTTGGTTCCAACGGTCAGGCCGTTCAGCGATACCGTATCGGCTCCATTAGTCCCGTGTGTGCCGGTTTTCGACAACAGCTGGTCGCCCGCATGATATCCGTCAAAGGTTCCTCCGCTAAAATTAATGGACCCCGCAGAAAAGTTGATTCCATCGAAGGAAACAGCATCTCCCCCCACGTTTTCCGCCATTACCGGTGCGCCATTGGTATCAAAAAGCCCTGCGGACAAGACTTGGCCAACATTCCCTTCTGTTGGAGCGGTGGCCACACTCCAAGTAATGGTGGCGCCACTGGCCAATCCAACCATGCCTAAAGCCGCAACCAATGCCATTCTAATGCTCTTTACTTTCATCACACCTTCTCCTTTGCTCCGTTTATCAGGAAAAGGGTTGTGGCAAAAAGATAAAGCCACAACCCCCCTCTCTCATAAGAGATAAACTAGACCATCAGCTTGCGGCGGATGAACAGGATGGATCCGCCGAATATGGCAACCATGCCGAGCGTCGCCGGTTCAGGAATCTGATCAATTGAAACGTTGTCAATGGCTAACTGGCCATTAGCATTGGAGTCCACCAAGGAAATCCGCACAAACAGATCGCTTCCAGTATTCGCCAAGCTTGTAGCGCTCAAGCTATTCCATGTGACATTAGCAAGACTATCAACGTCGGTTGTCACGTCATAAAGAGAGGCTGCGGTGTCATTAGCTCCATCGAATACTTCCACTTGGGCTGTTAATGTTCCAGCACCGAAAGTAACCTTTCCTAAGTCGTAAGAAAGATCAAAGGTTCCAGCACTTAAACCTGAAATGGTTTGAGTGAGGATATTATTACCTCCCGACGTACTAGTCAGGAAAGTGGCTCCATCATTCGCTGCTAACTGAGTGCCGGTATTACCCGCAAAATAGGGAGCGCCAGCTGGATCTGCACCAAAACCATCCCCGGATGCGAGTCCGTAGGTTCCTGAGGCCGTCGCAGCCCACGTAGTTAGTCCATCGCCGGCTGCTGTGTCTCCCCATGCTGGATTCGCTGTGTCTACTGTGATTGGGGTACCAGTGTTCTCAAACGACCCGTTTACGAGGATCTCATCAGCCGAAGCCGATGATAGCGTCACCGCTATAATCGCCGCTGTATGTGTAAGTATTTTTGCTATTTTCATTTGTTTCTCCTGATTTGTTTTCCTATTTCACTCTGAGCCATTCCCAACGATGTTCCGGGCGGCTCGCTATTTCCTTCATTGGCATTTTCACCCGCAATAACTGCGGAAGTGTAGAAGCCAAATCCGGTGGTCTTGGGGAGGCTCTCCCTCCTCGCCATTTCAAATTTAATCGTCTTTCATCAAACCATCTCTTTTAAATATGAGGCCAAAACAACCGCTAGAGGACTTCGCCCTCAGGAACAATGGTGTAGAATCCAGAGGATGACGGAGGGACAGGATCGATGAATGTCTCGCTCCATTCATTTGAGCTGATGAGACCAAAAGGCTGCAAGAGATCCTCTGTACGATAAACATCCACACCTCGACCGCTGGTAAGTCGCCAGTCGAATCCGAACTTATTTCCTGATATTATGCGCGGGTTATCAATTGATAGGGACGGCATAACAGCGACACGCACGGAAACATTATCGACGGCCGGATCGCAGGAATCGCTATTTGCACTTGATTCGACCAGGAGAAGAGTCGATTGACTGCTTACTGCCGTAAAAGTGAAGCTACCTGGGGCATTGTAGCCATTTCCTTGAGCGCTCGGGCGCGACTCTGTGAATGTCGAGAGCGGAGTGCCCCCAAGAAGGGGGCCATCGTAGATCGAGGCTGTAATCGACATGGTATTCCCTGCAAAGTAAATCCCGCCCATGGAGAAGGCAACCTCGTATTCGACACCCGGTACCGTGTTGAACGTTTGCCAGAGTGAGGAGTTGTTGGTGCTTGCAAGGTTATCGTTAAATCCCACTTGCTGGTCGCTGGTGGGCGAAACGAGATTGCCGGTTCCATTGCCATATCCCAGTGTGCCGTTGCTTGCATTGAGTACAATTTTCGTACTGCTGCCCCATGTCCAGCCGGGAAGTTTTCCCGCAGTGGGGGTATCGCCCCAGTTAGCATCGGCGATTCCGGTTCCCTCTTCAAAGTCGCCGTTTATAATGATGTTGGTATTCAGGTTTTCCTGCGGAGCATCGTTGATCCGCATGACATACACCTCCGTGCGGTCGCCACCAGTGACGTTCCAGCCAGAGGGCGCATAGAAATAGCGCGGGCGACCATTGAGATTGAGAACCTTCGGCCGTTGGAAGCCCGCCACCCAATAGAAAATCTTGTTAACGTTTGCCGGGTCGTAGTCCGCGTAGTGGTCGGGAATGGGGTAGTAGCCAACTTCAGTATCAGCCATGTCAAAGGTTAGCCCGTCGTCCGACTTAAACAATGCGCCAGCGCCGGCAACGCCAGTAACGTCCCCCTCGAGATCGGTGGTCAAGAGGCAGACCTTGCCGTCCTGCATAAAGGCCGCAGCATCCTCGATAAAGCCGGGGGAGGTGATGGGACTGGCGGCCATTGTGTAGGGC
>DAOVNC010000462.1 GCA_030630445.1 Kiritimatiellales bacterium
ATAGCGCTTCCTCCTACAACTGGCATTCCAATCTTACCCCTCCGGTAGACACCTGGACCTTCGTCGCCCTGGTGGTCGAGCCATCCAAGGCCACCATCTACATGAACTCCGGTTCCGGATTCCAGTCCGCCGTGCGTACTACGACCCACGCTCCGGCAACCTTCGGCACCACCTATATCGGATGGGATCCAGCCCAATCCGGAAGACATTTCGAGGGGGCTATCGACGAGGTTCGCATCTACAACTATTCCATGTCTCAGGCCGAACTTCAGAACATCTATGAAGGCGGCGGGGCCGAGAGCCCAAGCCCGTTCGACGAGGAAACCGAGGTCGAAGGTTCCGTGGTCCGCTGGTCGGCCGGTGCGACCGCAACGGCCCACGACGTCTATATCGGCACCAACCATGCGGCGGTTGCCAGTGCCACCAAGGCTTCGCCCGAGTATAAGGAAACAACCACCGAGAGCTTGTTCCGGGCAACCTTAGACGACCAGACTCCGTACTACTGGAGGATTGACACCGTGACGGACTCGACGACACTGCCGGGTTCGGTGTGGGCATTCACGACCGGCACGGTGCAGGACCCCGGAAACATGATCTCGGTCAACTTTGAGCAAAGCAGCAACCAGGACTTTTCCGGTGGCGAAATGATTGGCTCGCTTTCCTCGGACAGCACCTACTGGAATGCGACCTCCGGGGCCTCGGGTTCGCTCGCCGACCTGATCGACAACATTGGAACGGCGACCGGCGTCGATATCGCGTGGCAATGTTCGACCACCTACTGGAACAGCGATGGCACGGGCGACGATGAGCATAGGTTGTCGGTCGGCTATCTCGACGACGGCGATTCCGGTTCCGGCGACGGGGCGACCGTTACGATCAACAACATTCCATACACAGTCTACAAGGTCTACGGCCTCTATGCCTCGGACGGAAGCAACGGCGGAAGCGCCATGCAGGGCCTTGACTTCAACGTTAATGGCACGTGGGCCTATGGCGGCTCAACGCCTTCCACAACCACCGTGTATGGAAACATCGATCTCAACCAGTCCAACCATGGGGAATACTGGACAGAAATTGCCCCCGGCACGGTGATTGGGAACTATTGGACCATGGTGACCACCGGAACCACCTGTTCGATTACAGGCCGTATAAGGGGGACGAGTGCTCGCGGTTCGCTCGCCGGTGTAATCATTGAAAAACTCCAGGACACCGATGGCGACGGCATCCCTGACGATGTTGATGACGACGACGATAACGACGGCATTCCCGATGATTGGGAGACCGCCCGCGGGCTCGACCCCTTGGTCGATGACAAGGAAGATGATCCCGATCTGGATATCTTCAGCAACTGGTTCGAATATGTGGCTGACACCGACCCGCTCGACGAAAACTCATGGCAAACCTTCTCGCTTGAGATCGACCCGGGAACCGGCGATCCGACCGCCTGTTTCAGCACCTCGGTCAGCCGCTTCTATGCCGTGGAGTTCTGCGACGATTTAACCTCGGGGTCTTGGGATGATTTGGGTTCGAGATTTATCGGCACCGGATCGGAAATGACCGTCTCCGATCCCGCCGCCGGTGCCCAGCGCTATTACCGTGTCCGGATCGAATTGCCGTAGGGACAGGCTCTTCTGTACAACCTGTTGATTCCAATTTATATGGACTTTTATGCCCGGAACCACTACATCTCGGTTCCTGTGCATCTGCGTGAAAAACAACCATGGAACCTAGCGGCCTCATCCGCTGGAAAGAGAGTAGGAACGATGAACCACACCCTTAAAAAATCGCTGGCCTTTTTTCTTTTCCTTATCGTGCCTTTGCTCGGACATGCCGAATACCACGGTTTCAATACCGCGAGCAACTCGGATGGCATTGTCCAGGAGGTTCGCTGGCCGTATTGGGCGGAGTCCACCTACAACGCGATCTATAGCCAAACGCTGATCGGTTCCGACGGGGCCAGTTGCTATTTCTATGGTGGCATGCCGTCGGATCCGAACGGCAATCCGCCCTGTAGCATTATCTGGAGCTTCTGGCCGCCCGGCGGAACGGCGGAAGGAAAGGCCGTGACCGCAGAATGGACAGGCCCCACCATGTATGCCCCGCCACACGTTGGCGAAGGGGCTTCCGGCAAGGCCTCTGGCGCGTGGCCGATCATCACCACGGGGCGCTGGTATCGCGAGGTTTTGCGCGTTTGGCAACCCGTGGATGGCACGCCGCATCTCGGGTTCACGGCACGTTGGCTACGCGATTCGGATACTGGCATCTGGTACCATCTGGCAACGATGAGGGTTCCGTTTTCCGCCACGGGGATCAACCCTCTTAGCGGATTCCAGGAGGACTTTGCCCATGGGAACCGCAACCCGCGCCGCACCGACTACCGCAATGTATACTATCGGACGGGCGGGGCATGGCAGATGGCCAATCAATTTACCGCAAGTGTCCGCCAAGTCACCGAACGCGGCACCGCCGCGCTGATCGAGGGGGATACCGCCGCCTTTTTCGAAGTCTCCATGGATCCAACCTACAGCGGCAACCTGGACTACGACGCCGGCCAGACCCGCGTCACGCTCACCATGGTAAACCAGCCGCCGACCCCTTCGATCGACCCGATCGTAGTG
>DAOVNC010000334.1 GCA_030630445.1 Kiritimatiellales bacterium
CCATTCTTTGTTCGAAGACCCCGATCCAGACGGTTCGCTTCCGCCTCACCAGATTGACATCAAATTGTCCCGGCCGGCTTGGATCGGCTCGATTGCCTTGGCTCCGGCCTTCAATCCAAAGGAGTCCGAGGGGGTTGCCTATGCCTTTCCAAAGCGTTTCAAAATCGAGGTGCTGAATGCGGAAACGGGCGAGTTCGAAACGGTCGTGGACTGGATGGAGGAGAATTTTCCGGATCCGGGCCCTTATCCGGTCTTTTTTGCGGAGATCAACCGATTCGTGAAGAAGGTTCGTATTACGGTTCCGCAGGTGGTGCGGGAGTCGGGCGTGGCGTATTACGCGCTGGGTGAAATCTACCTGTTCCACCAGCCGCCAGACGGCCAGATCGGCGACAATATGGTCGCATGGAAAAGTAGCTTCATGGAGATAGCGGTGTCCGATTCGTTTACGATGCCGCCGCTATGGAATATCCAATACCTATATGACGGTGTGGCGGGGTTTGGATTCCCGCTTAGCGACGAAACGGTTGCATCGGAGGACCTAATGATCACATCCGAAGACGGATCCCCGATTTCGGATAAAGTGCAATTTACGCTGGATCTGGGCCGTCGAGTGCAAATTGGGCGTATTGATTTTTGGCCGGCCGCGGCGCCGTATCTGCTGGCGCTTCCGTCGTTTGGCTTCCCGCAGGAAATCTCGGTGGAGCTTTCGAGCGATCCGGATTTCAAAACGGTAAAGGTACTTGGGACGAAAAATGTCGGCAGGCGCATGTGCCGTGGCAACCTGTTTTCAGTCATCGGCGAAGCTTATGCGGCACAATACATTCGCATTACCATGGGGGGGTTCAGTGAGTACAAGGGGAAACGGATCCTAGGGCTGGGGGAGATTTCGGTTTCCCAGAATGAAAAGGTCTGGTCGATCGACTGCAAGGTCACCGCGCAGGGGATTCCCATGGAAGATCTGGATCAGCTGCCACGACTGGTCGACGGCTGCAGCCGGCAACGCCGGATTTTGCCGCAAGGGGAATGGATCAAGGGGCTGGCCCTGCGCCGACCGCTGGATCGGCGACTGGCGGTGGTGGAGCGGGAACTGGAATTGGCCCAGGCCGCATGGCGGCGCATCAAGCAGCGCTCCGGCATTTGGGCTGGAAGCATCGTTTTCATGGGATTGGTCGGCGGGTTGGTGGTTCAGCAACGGATGCGAAAGCGGGGGATGAAAAAACTGAAATGGCGCATTGCCCGCGATTTGCATGATGATGTGGGGAGCAATCTCGGCAGTATTTCACTTGTCGCTGAGCGGTTGGAGAATGACGTTCCGGATGCAGGGGTGAAGGAGGATCTTTCTGAACTTTCCCTGCTGGCCCGCGAAGCCTCGGCGTCCCTGCGGGATGTGGTTTGGGTGATTGACCAAGGGGTAATCCGTCTTCCCGAGCTGATACAAAAATTGGTAGAGCGGGCGGAACGGGTGCTGCATGGCGTGGAGCTTTCCGTTGAAATCCCGCCGGATTGTCCGGATACGGTTGTCCCTTTGACTTTCAAGCGGCATCTGATTATGTTCTTCAAGGAAGCGGTACATAACTGCGCCCGGCATGCCAATGCCTCTCAAGTGCAGATTGCCGTTTCGATCGAGGAAAAGCAGTTGCGCGTGAGGATTGCCGACAATGGCTGCGGGTTCGACCCGCCGGAATCTTCGGGTGGCTGGGGATTGAATAGCATGAAAGAAAGGGCGCAGGAACTGGGTGGCGAAATGGAACTGAAGACGCGGCGTGGCGAAGGAACCACCGTTGTGCTGAAGATTCCCTTGGAGGCCCTTTCGCGAGAGCCAAACCGTGCATACAAGAGTTCGAATTGACATGATACCGATCAACATATGGATTGTGGAAGACGATGCAGGCTATCGCCGCAATTTGCGATGTTCGCTGGATCGTGAGGAGCACATTACCTGCAGCCGGGTGTTTCCGTCATGCACCGAGTTTCTTGCGGCTATCGAAACCGATGTACACCCGGATCTGGTGCTGATGGATCTGGGTCTGCCCGGGATGGGAGGCGTGGAGGGGATCCGGCAACTCAAGACCCTTGCACCGGATGTGACCGTGATCGTGCTGACCGTGGCCGAGGGCAAGGAGAAGGTGCTGCAATCGCTGGATGCCGGGGCGGCAGGCTATCTGTTGAAAACCTCGACGACCCGGCAGATTGTCAATGGCTTGGATCAGGTTTTTCTGGGGGGTGCGGCGCTGAGTCCGGCGGTTGCGAAGATCGTGCTCGAAGAAATCCGAAAACCCGCTGCCGGGGAGTTTGATTTGTCCGAACGGGAAATTGAAGTGCTTGAACTGCTGGCCGAAGGGTTGGCGGTCAAGGAAATCGCCGGCAAGCTAAAGATCAGTCGCGCCACGGTCGCCTTTCATTTGGGCAACATCTATCAAAAGCTGAATGTCCAGTCCCAGACCGGTGCTGTCGCCAAGGCCTTGCGCGCCGGTATTATCTGATTGCGGATCGGGCATTTTTCCAACATCTACTGTAGTTCACCCGAAGCGAAGCGGAGAATGGAGGGCTTTTTCCTACACAGGAAAGAACTCAAAAACCATTGCAGGAGATATCGCTGCGTTCGTTGCCGTTCCTTTCAGTCACTGATTTCGCAAGTCCAAGCCGCATGAAGTACCATTTTCTCTCGCAGGAAGAAGGAATAGCAGCGGATTTATAGGAAGCAACGGATAAGCGCATCCGTTGCTTCCTATAAATCCGTTGCAAGAAATCGGGACTATTAGAAATTCGACTCCCCTAAATGCCCGACACCTGATAACTGTTGCGCAAAACCAAGAGGTTTTGCAAGCGGCTCCACTCTGTTTCATTTTTCTGGGAGTCTTAACCCATATGGTTAGCCGAAATCCTGATCAGAATTAGTGTAAATTAGTGCAGATTAGTGGTTAACAAACACGACTGTATTTTTAGCTGCTTTTTATAGGATAATTGCCCCGAAGGTTTTTGGCGCGATTAAGCAGCCTTCATTGCCCGTCCTGTCATCGATCTGTCCATGCGATCCCTACCTATTCATTTGACTAGTAGATCTTGAGGTTTGAACTCCAGTATACATTTCCAACGTATCCTAACTCAGTAAATAAAAAGAAAAGGAAGGCATCATAATGAAAAGACAGCTATTAGCGGTTGCGGCTTTCGCGGCCGCAGCAACAGTTCAGGCCGCTACCATCAGCGTCAACTTCACGCAATCGGCAGGCCAAGCAAACCAGCAGATGGCTTCTTCCACCGAAGCCGGTGTCTGGTCCACGAACAACTGGAACAACACTGCGGGTACGAACGGAACTGTGAGCGCCCTAGTGGACTCTTCCGGAACTCTCACGACCGCCGCGGTCACCTGGAACGCGGGCGCCGTGTGGGGCGACGACGCTGCCAACGCCGATGCCACCGCAGAAATCGGCGATGGCCAACTGGCACGCGGCTATCTCGACGATAAAGCCGTTGTGTACAGCCCCGGCGTAACCAACGGGGTCGTCTTTTCGGTAACCAACGTTCCCTACGCCAACTACAGCGTAGTCTTGTATCTCTCAACGGACACCGCCGGCGGCACCTACATGCCGATTGTGGTCAACGGAACCACCAACTCCACCGAAGGCACCAAGCGCCGGTATCTGGCACCCTACCAGTGGAACACCAACACTTGCATCGTCGTCACGGGTCTCACCGACAACACGCTGACGGTTGTCGGCCCTGACCGGTATTCAGATGGCGACGGTGCCAGCCGTGCTAGCTTTGCCGGATTCCAGATTATCGATGAAGCTACGGAAGGCCCGCAGCCACCGTTCATTCCCGCGCTTCCACCCGAGTGGCATGACGATCCAATGACAGGTGATGATGGCGTCGTTGACATGGCCTACACCGGCACACTCGATGGCAAGGCATTCGACTATAATGGCGATGCAATCACATTCAGCAAAACCTTCGGTCCGACTTGGCTGAGCGTGGCTGGCGACGGTACTTTGTCGGGGACTCCCTCGGCTGGCGACCTGAGCACGAATACGTTTACGGTCGTTGCAACCGATGTCGATGGATCGACCGAGGCA
>DAOVNC010000053.1 GCA_030630445.1 Kiritimatiellales bacterium
ATCTCGTAAAATGCGCCTTTTTCTCAACGTCCTACGTGCTGGCCGATCCATGCACAAAAGCTTAATTATATACCCTGCCGGATCCTTTTTTGCCAAAATCGTTCCGGTTTCGACCAATTCAAAAAACATTAGGCGATTTTCGGAGAACGGATCAATAAACCCTTCAATTCCGGAATATGATCGCCCAGAACTTTTATCAGCAGGCCAATGATCTGATTTAAGACGGTTACATGCGGGGCATGAAAGAACTAGATTGTTCGGGTCACAGCACAGTTCAGGAAATAGCTTTTGCGGACGGAAGTGATCCAACTGCATATTATCCCCACCCATATTTTCAGACTTTGTCGCATCACAATAAACACAACGATGCTGACAATCCTCGCTAATTTCATCTGCATATTCCTTATAATCTGCGTAAAAGTCGCCTCGGCTATAAGGGCTACGATAGTCAGCACGACGAGTCAAAGCAGGGTAGAACATCACTCTTCCCGCTCCAGCTTCTCACGAAGGGATTTCAACATCTCAGCTTGTTCATCAAGTTCCTTTTTAAGCGTCCCATCTTCTATAAATTCGTGGGATAGCGGCTTTATCCTAGACGCTTCCAGTAGATGGAATTCTTTAGTCTCTTCACCCGTTAAAGTTTCGGATAAATATTTCGGCAGTAACTCCGCATATCGCTGTTCACGTTCAGAGAAAATATCATCGTAGACATCCAAATGCCTTCTAACCCGCGCACTCGCAGTTTTCTTATAATCGCCATTAGTTAGCTCATTCTTGTCAAATACATATTCTACGTTAAATCCGCCTTCAATAATATCTTCTGGATAGTTGGTTAAGATATAGATTGGAAGCTTGGGAAACCGAGATCTCACCACTTCAGCAAGTGCTATGCCCGTGTAATCTGCAAGACCAGTCTCATGTAAACGTTCATCGACCACCAGAGATGCTAAATTTGGATGCCCCAGTATTACTTCCAACATACGATCCAAAGTTGCCGATGGAGGCAAAGATAAAACTGTAACCTCATCACCAAAAATATCTTCTAACTCCAAAACATAACTATCTCTTGCAGCGGGGGTGTCATCTATAAAAAGAAGTCCCTTCTCACTCATCTTTACCTCCTTTTCGGATGTCAGACCTAGGAATGGATAGCTGGAACTCAGCTCCAGAAAGGCATCCCGGCGAAACAACCTTTATTTGGCCGTCAGAATGTTCTTCAACAAAGGTTTTTACAATCGAAAGCCCCATTCCTGTCCCGACAACTTTTCCTTTTAAATCACGTCGAGTGCTGTAATTTGGCTCAAAGATACTTTCCTCACTGCCTACTTCAATACCACAACCAGAATCTGAAAAATGCAAATTAACCTGAGAATCTGTTTCGTTCAAGTGGATGCGTATTATCCTATTTTCCTTGCCAATTCTTGGTTTCAAAGCGTGAATAGAATTTGTAATGAGATTGATTAGGATGCTCTCCCAATCGATTTCAAAAACCCTTATTGGAGCAATCCGATCTGGCACCCCCGCCAAATCTAAAGTTATGTTCTTCTCATCAAGAGACTGCTGAAGCGCACTGCATACCTTTCTTATTACACTGTTCAGGTGTACATCCTTACGCTTGCGTTTATCTGGCCGCACATTCCCCAATGCAAATTTTGAAAAGTTACGAACATAAGCTGTGCTATTCTGTATGATGTCTATGTTGCTTAGAAACTTCTCTTTTGAGCCAGATAGTAACTCAAATAATCCATCTTCATAATTTCGTCTTAGACGGATGGCATTTGTCGCCGCTAAATTACAATGTTCTAGTGCTTCATGGCTAAAGGCGACGGTCAAAATTCCAAGCGAAGCCAAATTGGATAGGGTATTTTTTTCGGCATCTAGAGCGTCATATTCTTGCTCTAATACCTCCTCATAATCATTCGCATGCTGGACAGTCTCGTCCAACGCCTTGCTGGCTTCACTTATTTTATTTCCAAGATCGACCGCAACTCGTTTTCGCTCATCATCAGAGGAAACATGCTCTATTGACTCCTTAAGTTTCGTCGCTTCGTCCAAAAACTGCTTGGTTCGTTTCGTCGAGTCATCAACCTTTGCTTTCAATTCCACCTTTTGATCTTCCGGCTTTCTGCGTTTAGCTGATTTATGAGCTTCGGACTCGAAAAACTGGATGAACTTAAGGATTGCTGCTTGTAGATCATAAAAGGCGGGGCCTTCTAAAAGCCCCTCTCGATTGGTCTGATCTTCTAAAGCACTGTTCTTGCTCCGTGAAACAAAAACCGCACCAGCAACTTGATACGCATTAACCTTCCAGCCTCCTTGCACGATACCGCCAGGACTTGCAGAAGACCGTATGCCTAAATCTAACCAGTCACCTTTTCCGGTGGGATCTCCGTATGGCTTAACCCGAAACTGGTCGCGATAAATCCGCACCCCTTGGTTTCTATCCATAAATGCCTTCCAGTCTTTCTTTCTGAAGTCGAGAGATCTCAAAACTTCCGATATCGCTGGAATATAGTACATTTTGAACCGAATGGGTCCACAACGCGGGACTTCTGCTCGGCCTTTAATCCAATCCTTCCAGTGAGCAGAAGGCATATCAATGGATTCATTATACAGCTCTGAACTCAAGGTTGCCGTTGCGATACCTCTCTCATCAAGTTCAGCATTCAAAACCCAGTGAGCTGCTTTCAACATATTAAGGGGGTCTGCCAGAATGGATGCATTTCCTTCAACCTCAAGCTGAACTTTAAAATCATTGACACCTCCAAATGGTGAAACCAGCAATGATAGCTCTTTATTCAGTTCATCAATAAGGGCTTGATTCCATGTATCTTTTAGTTCATGGAGAATCATTCGTGTTCCAAACGGTTTAGCATCACAGAAGACAAATTGGCTCTCGGTTTTTACAGAACGTTTAACCCTGAAAACATCATGCTTGATATCAGATAGAGACAGATTTTCTTCCTCATATCTTCCCCATTCCACATGCAACTCCAAAAGCTCATCCATCTGCTCTGTTTTAGTCTGAAGAACAAGCTTTTTGCACAGCCTATCGATACCTAAACGGCCAAGCCCCTTTTCTCCCGTAATCGCACGCCCTTTTTTCTGAGACGCGTTACCTCCGTGTTTATTTCTTGTTCCAATCACGAGCCAATTCTTCAGCAAAGCATCCTGCATCATTCCATTTCCATTATCTTCAATAATAATGATTGGTGATTTGGATTCCGTTCCAACGAATTTAATCAATACTTTTTCCGCATCTGCATCATAAGAGTTCTTCACGAGCTCGGAAAATGCGATTACCGAACTAGAGATGCTTTCACGGCCTAACTGAATGGGTACCCGAACATCAATTTCAAAGGGGTATGTGCCGATTAATTCTCGATCACTCACAGAGCTCTCCTTTCCATGGGATTTCTTTAACGGCGGAAACAGTTAGGTGGCGGCAGCGAATGCGCTGGTTTAGGAAGTCATTGGTTTTATTGTTTTGTAAAACCTTGAGCAGCTTTCTGCAATCCCCAACCCTTCCCGATTTGGGACGGACAACAATCAAGTGGTTTTCAACAGCAATCTTTTGCGTCCCCTTGATTAAAGTTCCTCCCGCACGATATGTATCTGAGGGGCTTGATGTCCGTCGTATGGCGACAAAGGGTGCCTTCTTAAGCGTTCCAGCATAATTCCATGTTTCTTTTATCTCCTGAGTTCGCACCTCTTCCCATAGGGGAAGTTGCTTGGGGTGGATATAAGGGGAAGAGACCCCTGCTTGCTTATCGCGATAGGGAACCACCGGACCAATAGAAATATCAAAATAGTCCCCTATCGTCTTCGCACAATGCTCTACTCCCAGCCAGTCAGGCGCACTGCCAGGGGATGCGGCCCGACCATTAAGCAGGAAAACATCGACATCTGTTTTGGAATCGAATCTACCAGCAGAAAGTACAGAACATTTTAATTTGGAGGAGATGAGCGCCCGCCACTTCTCATAGCGAGATCCCGACCTCAGAACATCCGGCAAAATTGCGCTTACATATGTCCCCCGTCCCACATTCGCGGAAACCAGATCCATAAATTTTGCGGCGGCATTTATTTTCCCATCAGCCCATTCACACGAATTGGATGCAGCCATTTTATGGTAGGGCGGGTTGATGATGACGTGCGTCGCCCTTTTGAGTGCTATTCCATGATCGAATGCATCTGCTTCTTGGATCTGCGGAAACAGTACTTTTGCCTCATCAATATCAAGGATATCGGGTCGCGCACCGCGCGAGACCGCTTCAAGAATTAATCGCAGCTTGGTTGCTTCAACAAATACGTCAAAGAGATCCAGCCCAGCCAAGCATCGCCCCCAAACCCTCAATGTTTTTCTCAAGCTGGATTTGGTTACTGGGAGTTTTTTTGAACTCGCAATCAATAGATTGCCCGCACCACAAGCAGGATCAACAATCAATGACTTGGCGGAAATACTACGGCCAAAATACTCAACAGCCTCATCGGCCATATCATCACCCGTAAAGAAAGAACCTGCATCCCGCAACTCTTCAATCGGAATTAACGAACGGAGGTGCTGCTCAACTTGTTGAGTGCTGAACAATGACTCCCGGATATCCCTTTTTTTGTAGGAGCCAACAGGAGCCGTCAGCACTTCGCCCGCATATCTCTCCAACTCTGCCGTATATGTTGAAAACAAATCCATAACTTTGCTCTAACTTCGGGGCCCAAGCTATCACCTACTTGCAAAACCAGCAACTACCAAGCAATATTTGCGCCCGGTAAAAAGGACATTACGCGCCAATGCGGCCCTTGCTCGACGGAATCATCTCGAGGGCGCGGGGGTCGGCGGCGCAAGCCATGCGCAGGGCGCGGGCGGTGGCTTTGAAGATGGCCTCGATGCAGTGGTGCAGGTCTTCGCCAAACTTGAGTTCGATGTGCAGGTTCATCTTGGCGGAGTCGCAGAACGAACGCCAGAAGTGCTTGATGATGGTGACGTCGAAGTCGCGGATATATTTTTGGTCGTGCTCCATGGTGTAGACGAAGAAGGGCCGCCCGCCGAGGTCGAGGCAGACATCGGCTTGCGCCTGCGCCTCGTCCATGGGCAGCACCCAGAAGCCATAGCGGTTGATGCCCTTGCGGTCGCCGAGGGCCTTGTTGAACGCTTCGCCGAGCACAATGCCAACGTCTTCGACAAGATGGTGGTAGTCGACGTCGATGTCGCCGGCGGCCTTGATGTCGAGATCGAACAGCGCGTGCTTGGCCAGTAGGTCCAGCATGTGGTCGAAGAACGGAATGCCGGTGGAAATGGCATAGTTCGCCTGGCCGTCAATATTCAGCGTAAGGGCAATCTGCGTTTCCTTGGTGTTGCGTTCGATGTGGGCAGTGCGCTGCTTTTCCATAACCTTCCTTTAGTTCGGGGATCCGACCCGGCTATTCACCGGGGGCGGCGTTGGTCGCTGCCGAAGTGTCTGGAGCAACAATTTCAATGGGTTCGGCCAAGGGGATGGGATCTCTCTGGATAACAGACTTGGCATCATCGGGCTTGTTGTCCGCCTGCAGCGACACCACCGCGGCATTTGCGCTATCGGCAATCCTTTGGTAGTGACCGATCAGCACCGTTTCGTACAGGTCGTCGATAGCGCGCATCTTTTCGATCTGCACGTCCATGACGCTCTTGTTTCCGGCAACCGCCTCCTTCAACTCCGACATTTTTACGATGCTGTCCGCCGACATCACCTTCGTGGCCTCCACCGTGGCTTGCAGCGATTCCAACGCCGCAGTCGCCTCTGCCAGCTGTTTTTTCAGCTCCCGCATAATGGCGGTATGTTCGCTATCCTTTTCAAGCGAGACCTTGGCGGTTTTCTTCAGGACACCGATGGAGCGGGCGTTCTCTGCGCTTTTCTTCAGGAAATCACCCTGGGACGCATCGATCATTTCCTGCACTTGGGACGATGTGGCGCATCCTGCCAAAGTGATTACCAGGCCACAGGCCAACATTGCATTCCATATCTTCATTCACTACCTCGTTGGTTTCCAATTTCCCACTTGTGTGGGTGTGGCAGAGGCTAAGACCGCCTTCTTGCCGGGTCAACCCTTTTCCATCCCGGGGAAATCCCCGCACCCGGCCGATGATCATAAAAAATCAAATAGTACGTATTTTGTACTTGATTGATCGGGAACAATCCCCTACCTTTCCCTCCATAGCCAGAACGGGAGACACCATTTGGTTGCATTTTAAAAATAATTTTCCCTAGAAACACCCCACCCCAAAGAACGGGTCGCCACTCCCCCTTGGCGGCCCGTTCACCTTTTCCCAAAGAAAACACCTGCATCCAATGGCTGGAGAAGCGACATGAAGCAATGCAAAAGCTGCCTGGCAAAAGCAGAGCCCCGGAACGGCCTCTGCCCTGTTTGCGGGATTGGGCAGGATAAAAAAAAGGGCGCGCTCTCGCCGGATGAAAGAAAGGTGCGCTTCCATGCGCGCGGCATCCGCGTGGTTGCCATGTTGCATCTCGTGGGCGCATGCATGGGAATCATGATGATCCCCGTTTTTCCCGCGCCCTTGGCGACGGCCGCGCTCGTAGCGATCAACGCCGCTCTCGCTTTTGGCCTTGCCCGCTATTCCTATTGGGCATACAAGGCCGCCACCGTCTACTACTTCCTCATCGGAATGGTCAACGTGGTTTCCATCAACCTCGGCGGCATCGCCTTGGTACTCGCCGCGCTCTACCTGGTCGGCAACGGCACCGCGAAAGCCATCTTTGATCGGCGCTTGCCGGGTTAACCTAGAACCGGAGATGAACAAACCACGAATGGACACGCTTTGAAGCGAAGCGTGTCCATTCGTGGTTTCATTTTCCCATTTAGGGTTAACGGTTGCCGATCGGCACGTAGGGGCGGAGGTTTTCGCCGGTATAGACTTGGCGTGGACGGCAGATGCGCTGGTTGTGGCTGAGCATTTCGCGCCAGTTGGCGATCCATCCCGGCATGCGGCCAATGGCGAACAGCACGGTGAACATGTTCACTGGAATGCCGATGGCGCGGAGCAGGATGCCGCTGTAGAAATCGACGTTCGGGTAAAGATTGCGCTCGATGAAATATTCATCATGGCGCGCCACCTCTTCGAGCTGCTTGGCGATATCCAGCAACGGGTCATCGATTTCCAGTGCTTTCAACACGCGATCCACATGCTCTTTGAGGATTTTGGCACGCGGGTCGAAGCTCTTGTAGACGCGGTGGCCAAAGCCCATGAGTTTGGTATCGCTGTTCTTGTCCTTCGCCGCATCCACGTAGTCGCTCAGCTTAATGCCGTTGGTATGGATGTTTTCGAGCATCTCGATCACGGCGGCGTTCGCGCCGCCGTGTAGCGGCCCCCACAGCGCACCGACGCCGGCGGCCACGGAGCTGAATAAATTCGCGCGCGAGCTGCCGACCATGCGCACGGTCGAGGTCGAACAGTTTTGCTCGTGGTCGGCATGCAGGAGCAGAAAGAGGTCGATCGCCTTTTCCACTTCCGGGACGATTTCATGAAGGTCGAACGGCTGGGAAAACATCATGTGCAGGAAGTTCCCGCTGTAGCTCAGGTTCGGGCAGGGCGGCATGTAGGGACGGCCCCGAGAAGTGCGGTAGGCCCATGCCGCAATCGTCCGGACCTTGGAAATAATCTTGCTTGCCGGAATATCGAACCCGTCGCCTTCGGTGGCCGTGGTCAACAATTCGGTGTTGTAGCACGCCAGCGTGTTGAGCATCGACGAAAGAATCGCCATGGGCGGGGCGTTGTCCGGGAACCCATCGAAGTGGCTTTTCATGGAATAGTGCAGCCCGGCCTCGGCGGCCACTCCCGAATCAAAGTCGTTCAGCTCCTTCTGGCTCGGGAGGTGGCCGTAGAGGATCAGGTAGGCCGTCTCCATAAAGGAGGATTTTTCGGCCAGCTCTTCGATCGCGTAGCCGCGGTAGCGCAGGATGCCCTTTTCGCCGTCGATAAACGTGATGTCCGACGTGCACGACCCCGTATTGCCATAGCCCGGATCCAGCGTAATCATGCCGGTATTGGCACGTAGCTTCGTGATATCCAACCCAACCTCGTTCTCCGAGCCAATAGCGGCATCGAGCTCAATCTTCTTCCCGTCATATTCCAATGTTGCTTTTCCACTCATTATGCTTCTCCTTCCAATATGGCCCGAACGGTGCGGCCAATGTCCGCCGGGGATTCAACCACGCTGATGCCGCACTCGGCCATCAGCTTCTTTTTCGCGACCGCAGATTCGTCCGCACCGGAAACAATCGCGCCCGCGTGCCCCATGCGACGGCCCGGTGGGGCGGTCTGTCCAGCAATAAACCCAATCACCGGCTTGCTTATGTTTTCCTTCGCATACTGCGCCGCCTCGATCTCCATTGAACCGCCGATCTCGCCAATCATCACGATCGCATCCGTTTCAGGATCGGCCTCGAACATTTGCAGCAGATCGAGCATCGTGGTTCCAATGATGGGATCACCGCCGATGCCGATGCAGGTCGATTGCCCCAATCCTTCGGCGCAAAGCTGGTGTACCGCCTCGTAGGTCAGCGTTCCGGATTTCGAGATTACGCCGACCGAACCCTTCTTCGCAATGAAGCCGGGCATGATGCCGACCTTCGCCCCTTCCGGCGTAAGGATGCCGGGGCAGTTCGGGCCGATAAAGCGCGAGCCGGTTGTTTCAACGTAGGCCTTCACCTCGACCATTTGCGCAATCGGAATGCCCTCCGTGATACAGACAATCAACTCGATCCCCGCCGCGGCGGCTTCCATGATCGCATCGGCGGCGAACGGCGGCGGCACGAAGATCAGCGAAACGTTTGCGCCGGTTTTCGCGCGGGCTTCGGCGCAGCTATTGAAGACTGGCACCGCGCCTTCGAGCGCGGTCTGCCCGCCCTTGCCGGGCGTTACGCCGCCGACCACGTTATCGCCATATTCCAAACATTGGGATGCATGGAAACTCCCCTCGGAGCCCGTGATCCCCTGCACAATAATCTTTGAATCCTCATTAACCAAAATCGACATATTCTTTTCCTGTAGTTGGCTAACCACTAATCAACACTAATTTTCATTAATCCCACTCTCGGAATTTATTAGTGTAGATTAGTGAAAATTAGTGGTTTCCCTTTCCTGCGGCTGCTTCCACCACTTTGTTTGCGGCATCCTCGAAGGAGTCCGCGGAGATAATCGATACGCCGGAGTTCGCCAACAGCTCCTTCGCCACGTCGGCGTTGGTTCCCTCCAGCCGCACCACCACAGGAACCTTTAGATCGAGCTCCTTGACGGCTTCGATAATGCCGTTCGCGATGCGGTCGCAACGGACGATCCCGCCAAAGATATTGATCAGCACCGCCTTCACGTTTTCATCGGAAAGGATGATGCGGAAGCCGTTTTTCACGGTCTCGACATTTGCGCCGCCACCGACGTCGAGGAAGTTGGCCGGCGATCCGCCGACCTGCTTAATGATGTCCATCGTCGACATCGCCAGCCCCGCGCCGTTGACCATGCAGCCGACCGTGCCGTCGAGCTTGATATAATTGAGATTGAATTTTCCCGCCTCGACCTCCGCCGGATCCTCTTCGTCGAGATCGCGCATTCCGGCCACTTCGGGATGCAGATAGAGCGCGTTGTCGTCGAAGTTAATCTTGGCGTCGAGTGCAACCAAATCGTCTTTCCCGGTTAAAACCAGCGGATTGATCTCCACAATGGAACAGTCGAGTTCGCGATAGAGCTTGTACAGCTTCTGGAAAATGCCGGGGGCTTGCTTGGCCGCATGGCCTTCCAGCCCCAGTGCCAGCACAAGGTTGCGCGCCTGGAAAGAGCGGAGCCCAAATCCTGGAACAATCGCCTGCTTGACGATCTTTTCCGGCGAAGTCCTGGCGATCTCCTCGATCTCCACGCCACCTTCGGAGGAAACCATGAAGACGTCCCTTCCCGTGGCGCGGTCGAGTGTGATCGCCGCGTAGAACTCCTGCTTGATGTCGAGCGCCTGCGTAACCATCACCTTCTTCACCAGCCGCCCTTCGGCACCGGTCTGGTGCGTGACGAGCGTCATGCCCAGAATGTTCCGGATATTTTCGAGCGCGCTGGCGCGGTCGGGCGAAAACCTAACCCCGCCGCCCTTGCCGCGGCCGCCCGCGTGAACCTGCGCCTTGATGACGAATTGTTCCGTGTTCGATTCCCGGCCCACTTGGTCAATCGCCGCCTCGGCCTGTGCCAAATCCCCGATGGTCGTCCCGCCCGGGATCGGGATGCCGTAGCGCTTCAGCAGCTCATTGGCTTGGTGTTCGTGTATTTTCATATGAAGTAATCCGTAATGGGTAATTCGTAATTTCTACTGTGTACTACGTATTGCCCGCTTCCTATCCATTGCGCGTTACGTCTCCGTTTTTTTCAACCTGTTCCACGGTGTCGTGGATAAAGCGCAGGATTTGGCGGATGGTCACCAACCCGAAGCCGTTGTCCTTCAGCCGGATCGGGACATGGCGGTGCCCGCTGATGGAGAGGATATTGATCACATCGCCGATCGAGTTCGACTCATCCATAATTTCGTAGATCGGCCGCATGATCGACGAAACCGGCAAGCGGTCGCGGTCGATGGAGGTGAGTACCACGTTCTGGATAATGTCGCGTTCGGAAAGGATTCCGTAGAGTCGCTTCGCGTCGCCTACGAGAATGCACTCGATCTTCGCCGCCTTAAAGTTGGCGATGGCCGTCGCGATGCTGTCGCGCGGCTTGAGCATTTTCGAGCGTTTGTAGTCGTAGTCGTAGAAGATTTTCCCGACCTTGGTCTTCAGGCTGGCGGTGAGCGGGTCGGTGGATTTCAGCAACTCGCGCACCTGCTCGTCCATGACCTTCGATTCGTCGGCAAACTGCACGCGAATGCCACTGGAACGCTTGATGTCCTTCCCGCCATTGGAGACCGTCCAGTATTCCGAACCCCGCAGCAACGCCTGCAGGTTGCGCCGCCCCTTCAAGGCCGTCACTTGCTTGATCTGTTCTTCGAGCTCCTCTTCATAGACCGGCTTTTTCGCCGCGTGGAAGATGCCGACGGGAACGGGGAAGTCGGGAAGATCCATCTCGGTGAGCATCGCCGCATAGACCGGGTCTTCGCTGTACCTATCGTGCACGACCAGATCCTTCTCTGTGATGCCTTGCTCGCCGATCGCCACCACCTCTGGCGTGGTTCCCTTGAGGATGATGCCCTTGTTGCGTTGCTCGCCAAAGATGAGCGGCTTGCCCTGCTCGAGATAGAGCAGGCGGTCTTCGCGGCAGGAGCGGTCGGAAACATCCTTCCAGGCATCCTTGTTGAAGATCACACAGCTCTGGAGGATTTCAACGAACGCGGTGCCCGGGTGCTTCGCCCCCTCCAGCAGCACTTCGGTAACATGCTTCGGATCGGTGTCGACGGCGCGCGCCACGAAGGTCGCCTCGGAGGCCAGTGCAACGCGAAGCGGATTGAGCGGTTCGTCGATCACCCCGTAGGGACTGGTCTTGGTGATCTGCCCCTTGTCGGAGGTCGGGCTGTACTGCCCCTTCGTCAGGCCATAGATCTTGTTGTTGAGCAGGATAATGTTCATGTCCAAATTGCGGCGCAGCGCATGCACAAGGTGGTTGCCGCCGATGCTCAAGCCATCGCCGTCGCCCGTGATGACCCAGACCGACAGCTCTGGGTTGGCGACCTTCACGCCCGTGGCGATCGTCGGGGCGCGCCCGTGGATGGAGTGGAAACCGTAGGTATCCATGTAGTACGGGAAGCGGCTGGAACAGCCGATGCCGCTTACAAAAACAAACTTTTCCTTCGGGATGCCAAGCTGCGGCAATACGTTTTGCACGGCGTTGAGCACCGAGTAGTCGCCGCAGCCCGGGCACCAGCGCACCTCCGACGACGAGACGAAATCCTTACGGGTCAATAGTTGCTTTTTCTTTTCCATGATCGTCCCCCGCCCTACAGATATTCTTTTATTTGCTCCACCAGCTCGGAGATCAGGAACGCGCGCCCCTGAACCTTGCTAATGGATTTTACGTCGACCAGGTATTTTGCCCGCAGCACCAGTGAAAGCTGGCCGAGGTTGAGCTCGGGAGCAACGACGTGGTCGAATTGCTTCATCAGCCCGCCGAGGTTTTTCGGCAGCGGGTTGAGGTAGCGCAGGTGCGTGTAGCTGATGGCATGCCCCTCGGCCTGCAGTTGCTCAACGGCCATGGTAATGGAACCGCGCGTGCTGCCCCAGCCCACCACAAGCACCTTGCCGTCCGCTTTGCCCATGACCTCGGAGGGCGGCAGGTCTTCAGCCATCCGCTCGACCTTCCGGGCGCGCAGGCGGCACATCTTTTCATGGTTTTCGGGATCGTAGCTCACAACCCCCTCATCGGTTTTTTCGAGTCCGCCGATGCGGTGCTCGAATCCTGGCCGTCCGGGAACGGCCAACCGGCGTGCCAGCGTCTTGGGATCCCGGCTGTATGGAACATAGTCCTCGCCTTGCCGGATTGGCTCGACGGAGAGATCCGGGATATCGGTCACGCCCGGGATCTTCCACGGTTCGGAACCGTTCGCCAGATAGGTATCGGTGAGCATGACGACGGGCGAGCGGTATTTCAGGGCAAGGTGCACCGCCTCGATGGCGGTGTCGAAGCAGTCCGCCGGGGAGTCGGCGGCAATTACGACAACCGGCGATTCACCATTGCGGCCATAGAGCGTCTGCAACAGGTCGGACTGTTCGGTCTTGGTCGGCAGCCCGGTGCTCGGGCCGGCGCGCTGGACGTTCACGACGACCAGCGGAAGCTCGGTGATCACCGCCAGCCCAAGGGCCTCTGATTTGAGGCAAAGCCCCGGGCCGCTGGTGGTCGTCACGCCAAGGGCACCCGCAAAGGAGGCGCCGATCGCCACGCCGATGGCGGCAATCTCGTCCTCGGCCTGGACGGTTTTGACGTTGAAGTTCCGATGCTTGGAAAGGGTTTCGAGAATCGGTGTGGCCGGCGTGATGGGATAGCTGCCGAGAACGAGGTCGCGCCAGCTGTTTTCCGACGCGGCAATCAGCCCGAGGGCCGTCGCTTCGTTGCCGGTAATCTTGCGATAGGTTCCATCCTCAAGCACACGCTTTTGGACGGTGTAGTGCGGAATATCGATGTCCTTGTTTTCGCCGACGATGTAGCCCGCCTTCAGCGC
>DAOVNC010000247.1 GCA_030630445.1 Kiritimatiellales bacterium
ATAGAGCATGTTGCCGGCAATGTTTAGATCCGTTGCGTTGCGCCATTCCGAACCGGCACCGGTCACGAAGACCGCGTTGTTCAAGGCATTGGAAGACCCGCCGATGAATCCATTCCCATTGATCACCAAGCCACCCTCTTCGATCCGCAGCGTATTGCCGGAACCTTCATAGCCCACATACAGGTCGCCCGAGTTATCCCAGACCGCCCCCGCACCCGACACCAGCACCGCATTGTTGGCAGAATATTTCCCGACAATGCCTTCCGCGCTATTGACCGCACCGCCGTTTGTGATTGTGAGTTCGTTGTTGGAACCGCCATGACCAACCACCAGCGATCCGGCATTGTTCCAGCTCCCGCCGGACACAGTTGCTCGGTTTCCACTGGCAGGCACAGCATAGCCAATGTAGCTATTTGAGCTTACTACCGCGCCGCCGCCATCGATGGTCAGTGAGTTATCGGAGCCTCCATAGCCAACGTGCAGGTTGCCACTGTTCAATGTCGATCCAGTACCGGATACCAGCACCGCATTGTTGGCCGAGAATGCCCCAATGCTGGTTTCTGAACTTTCAACCAAGCCCCCACTCGTGACGGATAGCTTGTTATCGGTACCGTCCATCCCAACCACCAGCGACCCGGCATTGCTCCAGCTTCCGCCAGACACGGTCACCTCATTGCCGTTGGCAAATGCCGTATAGCCAATGTAGCTATTTGAGCTTACTACCGTTCCGCCGTCATCGATCGTAAGCGTATTATCGGAACCTTTATTGCCGACGTACAAATTACCACTGTTTAAAACCGAACCCGTACCGGACACTAGCACCGTGTTATTGCTAGAGAATGCGCCAATGGTTATTGCCGAGCTCTCAACTAGACCACCGTCGGTGATGGACAACCCGTTGTTGGATCCTTCCAATCCAACCACCAGCGATCCTGCGTTATTCCAGCTTCCGCCGGACACCGTCGCTTGGTTGCCGCTGGCCGATGCAGCATAGCCGATGTAGCTATTGGAACTGACAACCGCACCACCGTCTTCAACGGTCAACGAGTTATCCGAACCTTCGTTGCCGACATACAGATTACCAGTGTCCAAAACCGATCCCGCACCGGATACCAGTACCGTGTTGTTGGTGGAAAATGCACCAATGATCGTTTCCGAACTCGTGACCGCACCACCATCCGTGACCGACAGTCCGTTATTGGAGCCGTCCATTCCAATCACCAGCGATCCACTGTTGTTCCATGTGCCGCCAGATACAGTCGCCTGGTTACCACTGGCAGGTTCCGCATAACCAATGTAACTGTTAGAGCTAACAACAGCACCACTGTCGTCAATGATCAGCGAGTTATCCGAGCCTCTCTGGCCGACCACTAACTCGTTAGCATTGCTCCACATTGACCCGGATCCAGAAACGACAACGGTGTTGCTATCAGCCCCTGTACTTCGGCCGACGATACCGAAATAGTCATGAAGTATGCCACCATTGTTGATGGACAGCATATTTCCCGAGCTAGAATCCCCAAAATAGCTTCGCTCGCTTAAAATTTGGCCGCGATTGCTGATTTCAACCGAGTTGCCACCGCCCCCTCTGCCAACGCTCCAGTCTTCACTATTGTTCCAAACAGAACCTTCGCCAGAGACCATAACCGCATTGTTTCCAGAACTTCCACTATCGGAGACGAAACCGTTAACATTGTACACCCCACCACCATCTACAATCTCCAATCGGTGCCCCGTTCCCCCTCCTCCACCAACGGTTAGGGACTTTCCAACATACCAAGCCGAACCCATGCCAGAGACCACAACCGCATTGCTATTGCCAGACACAAACTGCCCGCCGCCAATAACACCGTCGCCTCCGTAACCAAACTTACTTTCCTTGCTATAAACAACACCGCCATTTCTGATTTCAAGCGTATTTCCATCACCACCAAGACCAACGGTCAGCGAGGCATTTGTCCAAACCGAGTTAACACCGGAAACCAGAACATTATTGTCGGAACCAGACCTATACCCAATAAGGGAATACCCACACGAAACCATTCCTCCATTGGTGATAACCAGAGAGTTTCCTGATCCGTACTCGCCAATGCTCAAGGTTCTACTGTTCCAAAGTGAACCCATCCCAGAAACGAGGACGGTGTTGTTATCAGAAGAATTACCGGATCCCAGATAACTTGCATCATTCTGAACTACCCCGCCATCGGTAATCTCAAGGGTGTTTCCATCCCCGTCCTGTCCAATATACAAACGGCGACTATTACTCCAAATCGACCCATCACCTGAGACCAGAACCGCATTACTATCGGAGCCATAAAAGCCAATGGATCCCGTTTCACCCTGAACCATACCGCCATCCGTGATAAACAGACGACTCCCCACTCCCTTATAACCAACATAAAGATTCAGCGAATTGTTCCATACGGAGCCGCCTGTAACCTCTATCATGCCGCTTTCATTAGAACCCAATCCCACATACCCATAATTGCTATTCACTTCTGATCCATTGGCAACAATCATCTCTGGAGATCCACTGGTGTCACCGACCACAATACGCCCAAATCCGTAACCACTGGTATTCGGGAGATTGTTGCTATCGACATTGCCGATGAGCACCCAACTCCTATTCTCGACCGTCAGCGAGTTTCCCGTTCCGCCATTGACCCAGTTGTCGCCGGATTTGTGTCCGCCGAGATAAAGCGCTTCGTTGTTTTGCCATACGGAACCTTGGCCAGAGACTAGGGCGGCATTGTTGTCTGCGCCGGAGGCGTAGCCGATATGGCCGATGCGATCCTCGACGCGCCCGCCGTCTTCGATGGAAAGGTGGTTGTTCGAGCCTTCGTGCCCTACATAAAGCTCATTCGTGGCAACCCATTTGGAGCCGAGTCCAGTAACGAGCATGGTGTTGTCGCGGGCGGTGCCATGCGTTCCGATATAGCCGATATCGCTGCGGACTTCGCCGCCGTCGGCCACAATAAAGGTATTGCCAGAGCCCGAGGAACCCATTGAAAACACAGTCTTCGACTCCAGCAGCGATCCTGATCCCGTTACGATAGCGCTATTGCCATCGGACGATGCGTGGCGACCAACGACCGTGCCGTTGCTGGCGCGTACGACCCCGCCATTGGTAATGGTCATGTGGTTACCAGCTCCATACAGCCCCACATACATGTTTTGCGACAGATTGATCGAGGCATCGTCTACCAGCATGGTGTTGTTGTCGGAACCAGAGTAGTAGCCCAGAATGACATGGCCAAAAGATCCCATGGTTTCAACCATGGCTCCATCTTCGACCACCATATGGTTGTTGGAACCTCTGAGTCCAACCGCCACACCAACCCCGCCACGGGGTGTGATGAGCTTCGAACCCTCACCGGAGACCACAATTCGGTTGCCGGATGATGCCGCACTATAGGCAGCAATAACGTCCTCCGCCACCACTTGACCACCATTCGTGATGATCAACGTATTGCCATCTCCCTGATAACCAACATCGATCCGCCCCGTCGAGTTCCACATGGAGTTACTGCCAGCGACTGTTACTGTGTTGCCAGAAGAGCTAGATCCATATCCCACGTGTCCACCACTGCTTTGTATCAGCGCACCGTTGGTGGCAACCATACTGTTTCCAGAAGTATCTTTGCCCACATATAGGCTAGAGCCACTTCGATCCCATAACGCATCGGAGCCATTCATAACGATCATGCGCTGATCTTCGATTGTGCTGCCCATACCCGTCAGTTCACCGCCGACTTCGAGGGTGCCGCCGGAGTTAAAGTTAAAGCCGGTCATGGCGGCGTTAAAGTTGGTGCTGACGGCGAGGCGACCGCCATCGTTGAGGTCGAAGTTGTTGCCGGTATAAATGTTGAGATCGGTGGTGGCGACGGTGCCGCCGTCCCGGACGGAAACCCGGTTACCGGTGCCGCCTGCTCCGGCGGCGCTGCCGCCGATGTTGAGTTCGGTCGCATTCAGCAGGGCGCCGTCGCCCCAGACGGAAATGGCATTGTTGGAGGAGTAGGACTGAACCCCCAGATTGACGACGGGGCTCTGGACGGTTCCTCCATCAACAATCATGAGAAGGTTGTCCGAACCGTGTTCTCCGACATTGAGGATGCCCGTATTGTTCCAAACCGAATTCGTACCCGTGACAAGGACGCTATTATCATCTGAACCAATCCAGTAGCCAATGCTTCCATCGCCGGATGAAACCCGCCCACCATCGAAAATGCCCAAGGCATTGTCGGAACCCGTATGGCCGACATGCAGCGTCGTAGCATTCAGTTCCGAACCGGAACCGGATATAGAGGCAAAATTATTACTGGAAGCCTTGCCGATATAGGCATTCGCCGTATCAACCCGACCGCCGCCGAAGACGCCCAGCGTATTGTCGCTGCCTTGGTTTCCGACCGCGATTTCCATGGAGCTGTTCCACACCGCGTTGGAGCCACTTACAAAGGCACTGTTGCCCATCGAGGTGGCGTTGTTGCCGATGATGCCGAGCTGGCTGTCGACCCGCCCGCCATCGGCAACAAACAACATGTTGCTGCTGGAGTTGCCTCCCACCATAAGCCACGGCATCGCCACGGTCCATTGGTTGGTAACAAACTCGGTGGTTCCCCCCTCGATCGGATTGGAATATCCCTGGACACCCGCAACCGCAACCCCCATGGCCAGCACCGACAATCTCATCGTTTTTTTCATCTTCTAAACCCCTTGAATGACTAAATTCAAACCACTTAGGGGACAGGAAAATATTGAAGTCCCAATTCCCCCGAAACGCGCCCCCTTCGGGAGGCACGTCCTACATCCTTTCTCCACAATCAACGCCGAGCACTCCGCCCTACGTTGTAGGACACGGTTCTTTTTGAAAAAAAGGCCGTGTTGCCTCACGGTATATTGACTCTTTCCGATCCACTTAAACCCTGTTCTTTTTATATGATAAACGGATATTCAGGCCTTATTTGACCCATTAAACAGCCATTTTATATAATATACGGATATTTTTTCCTTATACCAAACCCTTGGTTTTCCCCTATTCCAGCTCAACTCCGATCCGGTAGAAGCCTTGGCTTTCGGCGTTGTGTACGCTATCCGTATAGCTGTTTTGCGGATGGTGGATACCGGTTTCCAAGGATTGGAACGCGGCGGGCAGGTTCGTTTTCCAGTAGACGGAATAAACGCGGCCGGTGACAGAATCCCAGCTGACGACAAACATTCCATTGGCCGGCGAATCAAACGTCCGAACCATGAAACAGGAATCGGGGTTTGTCGGATCCATGCCCGTAATGAATTCATCGCGGTTGTTCTGGCCGTCGCCGTCGCTGTCGGCCAGCGGATCGCAGTTGGCGGGTCCACCAAAGTACAGCTGCTCCCACCAATCCGGCATGAGGTCGCTGTCGAGATCATCCAAGCCGACCACCTGTTTCGACTGCACCCAATCCGACCACGAACCTTCCAGCAGGCCAATGCCGCTGGAAACCGACGCCTTCACGTGGTAGTAGTACACCACATTCGTGGTTAGACCGCCGAACGTGTGGTTGGTGGCGGCCATCCAGCCCGACTGCTGCAACGCAGCGGCGTTGGTGTTGGCCACGACTTCCGTCAGATATTCAACCGGCCCGTCCACCACGCTCCATGCAACCTTGTTGGACGTGCCTGCCGTGAACTCCG
>DAOVNC010000181.1 GCA_030630445.1 Kiritimatiellales bacterium
ATGGGCTTTTCCAAATTAAAATGCGCCACCTGCGCACGGGCATGCACCCCGGTGTCGGTGCGCCCCGAGGACTCGACGCGCACATGCTTCTGGCCGGTCATCTCCGCCAACAGCCGCTCGATCTCACCCTGCACCGTCCGGTGGCACGGTTGCACCTGCCAGCCGGAATAGTTTGTGCCGTCGTAGGCCACCTTGATTTTATAGCGCGTGAACATAGGCGCGTAATGTCCAATCATTGAAGGCGTTCTTCAAGCCTATTCCCTCTCCAACCAACGTAGCGCGGTTTATTCTTTCCGGCTTTTCGCTTTCTCAATTTTCGCGAGATAGTTAGTGTGCGTGCATTATGGAAATTCCTTATACGATCTATCCAGAGCAACGGTATGTACATGCGGTTGGCAACGGAAAGCAAACCATGGAAGAGATGATTTCAGTGGTTGACGCCGTTGCCGAAGACCCACGATTCGATTCCGGCTACAGCATGCTCTTTGACTTGCGCAAGGCCGACTATACCGCCGAACTGCGCGACGGGGATGATTTTGTCGTGGCACTGAAGCGCCGGATACCGGACTTCCAAGACAAATTCGCGCTGCTCGTCCCTGAAAAACTGCACGTCTTGGCGAAGCTCTACTCCGTGCTCGCCGCCGTCGGCGGATTCGACCGGATGAAATGCTTCCTCGACATCGATAAAGCCAAAGCCTGGTGCGATATTCAGGACTAATCCTAGCCAGCCTTTGTTTCAGCCTTGATCCAATCCAGGAAACCGGGATTGCCGTCGACTATGGGCAGGCAGACGATGCAGGGGCAATCGTAGGAGTGGAGCTGCTTGATGCGATCAATGAGTTCGGCTTTCCGGGCATTGGACGTTTTTAAAACCAGAGCAACCTCCTCGCCTTCGCAGACCTTCCCTTCCCACCAGTAGACCGATTTGATTGCGCCGAGCAGGTTGGCGCAGGCGGCGAGGCGTTCCCCGACAACCTTCCGCGCAATCAACTCCGCCTCGGCTTTGTCCGCCGCCGTCACATAAACGAAATATACATTCATCTCCCTACCCATAAGACTCTTTGCGAGAAGTAATGGCAGAAAAAATCGTTCTGCCACCAAATTATTCTGCCCTTTCTTATTCATTGCGCCAGTGGCCTTCCGTGCAGTGGAAGAGCCAGTCGGCTTCGGGCATACCCCATCCGTTGGGCGAATAGGCATAAGGCTTAAGTTTGTCAAAGTGGTCAAGGATCGGCTGCACCACGCGCCACTCGGCTTCGACTTCGTCGGAGCGGGTAAACAAGGTGGAGTCGCCATGCAACGTATCGAGCAGTAAACGTTCGTAGGCCTCCGGAAGCGACTTGCTCCATGTTCCGGAATAGGAAAAGTCCAGCTTCACGTCTTCGACCACAAAGCGCATGCCCGGGCGTTTGGTGCCTACCTTCAGGAAGATGCCTTCGTCGGGCTGGATGCGAAAAATGAGGGTGTTGGGTTTGACGCGGGTAATGTCGCAAACATCCTCTTTGCATTCAACATGCTGGAAGAGCTGGAGCGGCGGAACCTTGAACTGCACGGCGATTTCGGTTGTTTTCTTGGCCATGCGCTTGCCGGTGCGCAGGAAGATCGGCACGCCGGCCCAGCGCCAGTTGTCGATCTTCAACCGCATGGCCGCAAAGGTTTCGGTCTGCGAGTGCGGGTCGATCCGATCCTCCTCGCGGTAGCCCTTGATGTGCTGGTTGTCTTCGTCGACTCCCCCTCCATACTGTCCGCGGCAGACGGTATCGGAAATATCCTTGCGGATGTCGAGCTGGGCGGCGTTGAGCACCTTGACCTTTTCGTTGCGGATCGCCTCGGCGGAAAGATCGCCGGGTGGTTCCATGGTGACGAGGCAGAGGAGTTCGAGCAGGTGGTTGGTGACCATGTCGCGGATAGCGCCATAT
This sequence comes from Kiritimatiellales bacterium, assembly GCA_030630445.1. Classification (GTDB taxonomy): domain Bacteria; phylum Verrucomicrobiota; class Kiritimatiellia; order Kiritimatiellales; family Pontiellaceae; genus Pontiella. Next base: position 1,920 of record DAOVNC010000181.1, read on the forward strand.
TCATCGTAGTATCCACCGCGGCCGCTCTCCATGCCGACCGTCTCGGAGGCCGTGATTTGGATATGGTCGACATAGCTGCGGTTGAATACCGGCTCAAAGATCGCGTTGGAAAAACGGAACGAAAGAATGTTCTGCACGGTCTCCTTGCCGAGGTAGTGGTCGATGCGGTAGATCTGCGATTCGTCGAGGTGGCCCAGTAGCGCGGCATTCAACGCCATCGCGCTTTCAAGATCCCTGCCGAACGGCTTTTCGATCACCACCCGCGTCCAGAGGCTGGAGCCCGGCCCGGCAATCAGGCCTTCCGACTTCAGCAACCCGACCGCCGGTTCGAACAGCGACGGAATGATGGAAAGATAGTAGAGCCGATTTTCGGGATAGGTCTCCGTATCCCTGAACTTTTCCCTGAGCTCCCCGTAGGCATCCGGGCTGGAAATATCCCCTTTATGGTAGCGAATGTGTTCCACGAAACGCGCCACGGTTTCTTCGTTGGCGGGAACGCGCGAAAACGCCTTGATGTCCTTGGCCATCATGTCGCGGAAGATTTCGTCGTCATAGTCGCGTCGGGCAAAGCCAACGATGGCGAATGTGGCCGGGAGCAGGTTTTGCGCATAGGCAATGAACAAGGCCGGAATCAGCTTGCGGCGCGTCAAGTCGCCCGACGCGCCAAAAATCACGATCGTCACGGGATCGCTCACGCGGCTTTCGCCAATCATTCCACTTGTAGCCATGGCTGATAAAACTCCTTGTTGATTGGCGCGAGCCTACACCGGCTCCACATGCTTTTCAACGCTTGCGATTGCCCTGTTTTATCGCTACGCTGTTGCCACCATTTTATGAAAATTCTGGCCCGATACCTATTCAACAACCTGCTGATGCCCCTGCTCTATCTGATCGTGGCATTCACCCTTTTGTTTGTTATCGGTGATTTGATGGACAACGCAAGCGACTTTCTCGAAGCCGGAACCAGCCCGCTGGAAATGGCCTACTACTACACCCTGCGCCTCCCGAGCATGGTCATTATGATCGTGCCGCTCTGCCTGCTGCTCGCCGTGCTCTACAGCCTTTCGTCGCTCACGCGCCACAGCGAAATCACCGCCATGCGCGCCAGCGGCATCAGCATCTACCGCATCGTTCACCCCTACATGCTCATCGGCTTTGCCTGCCTCGCCTTCACCACCGTCGTGAACGAATACACTGGGCCCAAATTTGCCTACCGCGCCGACCAGTTTGTCGAACGCCAGAAGCACACCGACGAGGAGGTCTACTTCGAACAGATCGCCTTCAAGAATCCTGCCGCACGCCATATCTGGTACGTCAAGCAATTCGATACGCGCAGCTACACCATGCAGGGAATCGAGCTCATCCAACAACGCGAGGATGGCACCGACCACACCAAATACAATGTCTCAAAGGCGCACTGGATGGATGGCCGCTGGTGGTTCGAGGACGGAACCATCCAGGAATACGACGGGCTTGGAAACCTCGCCGGAACCGCCAAAAGCTTCCAAACCCTGGAAATGCGCAAGCTGCCCGAAGTCCCCGAAGATTTCATGGGCGAAATCAAGGACCCCGCCTACCAATCCTCCATGGAGCTGTGGAAATATATCCAGACACACAAGTCCCTTCTCTCCCCGGAAACCTTGACCAAATACGAGGTCGACTTCCACCACCGCCTCTCCATGCCCTTCGTCTGCATCGTCATCACCATGATCGGCATCCCCGTTGGCGCGCACACCGGCCGCAAAGGCGCCTTCGCCGGCATCATGCTCGCACTCGGCATGTTCTTCGGATTCTACGCCACTCAGTTCACCATGGAATACCTCGCCAAGCAGATGTACATCGCCCCCTGGCTAGGCCCTTGGGGCGCCATCATCGCCTTCTTCATTATTGGAAGCGTCATGATCCACCGGATGCGGTAAAGCGAGAATAGGCTCCCAGCCCATTAGTCCACAGGAAACCCGCCAGCTCACCCCTTAAAATACAAAACTATTTTGTTTTACAACACGTATGATGTATGTATTTATATACACAACAGTTTAGATGTAAAACAAGCGGGGCTATATTATGGGAACACAATTCTACGTTGGACAAGTCGTCGAACCAGAGGATCTATTCTTCAGGGAAGGGTTCATTGGTGAACTTTGGGACGTGCTGGAGAAACAACATGCTATCCTGACAGCACCAAGAAGAACAGGGAAAACAAGTGTAATGACCCACCTGCTGCACAAACCTGCCGACGACTGGCTGGTTCTCTACCTCAATGTGCAGGACACCTCAAATCCGGCAGACTTCTATCTTCAGTTCCTTGATGAGTTCAATACGCGAGATCCGGGCGTTTTCAGAAAATTGTTTTCGAAGGGAAGTTTACTCATCAATAAAGCCCTTACCGCCGTAGACTCCGTCGAGGTCAGCTCTCTGAAAGTCGCCATTCGAGACAACGATAAAGAGTTGGCAAACAAATGGAGGGATCGATTGGACGACCTACTTTCTCGCATACGGCAAGTTGATTGCAAGGTTCTCATCATTCTCGACGAGTTGCCCGATATGCTACTCGCAATGAAAAAGGAGGATCCCAACCTCTTAATGGAATTCCTAGGCTGGTTCAGAAAACAACGGCTCAATCCGATGCCATCGAGAGATCCCATCCGATGGTTGATTGGCGGCTCCATTAATCTCATGGGAACCTTGGATGCCATGGGACTAGTGGACCGAATGAATGATCCCGAAATAGTGCAGCTGCCAATTTTCACCCCCGAACAGGTGGGTGAATTTGTCGAAACCATGCTATCCGGGCAAGGGTGCATCTTCAATGCCGATGTTCCGGCTGAAGTAGCAAAACAACTGGGGCGCCCCATCCCCCTGTTCATGCAGATGGCAACCCAGGAACTCTACCGTACTTGGCGAAAGAAAGAACGTGAATTGACGGTTGACGATGTTTCCACGGTCTTCAGCAACTTGGTCACCAGCCCGGAAGCACGCGACAAGCTACAACACTACCACTCCCGCATCGCCCACTATTATGACGGATCAACTGATCCGGCCTATTCCCTGCTAAACATCCTCAGCCTTTCGGAAAGAGGAGCCTCTCGCAAGCTGCTCCGTCAAAAGTACGACGAGTTGCAATTTGCAGCAGGAATTGAGAGGCCAGATCATGAGGCGTCTCGCGCATTCAACGAACTCATGCTCCATTTGGAAAACGACTTCTACATCGTTGAAATAGAAAATGACCGCTACGACTTTTCCGGCGGTCTATTGAAAGCATGGTGGAGGAAATATTATGCCTAGCAACCAAACAACCCCATCCCCCATCGGCCTTTACCGCTCCGGCATCACCACACCGGAACAACTCCAGCATGTCACCGTCGGACGCGAGTATTTGCTAGAGGACATGCAGAACAAGCTTCTCAATTCAACAGATAAGGCATCCAAGCAGCACAGCCTGTTTATCGGGCCACGCGGCGCGGGAAAAACCCATTTGCTATCGCTCATTGCTCAGAAAATTCAAGGCACTGCCAAACTGAAGGATAGATATGTTGTAGTACGTTTCCCTGAAGAACCTCTACGACTGCTCAGCTATGTCGACTTTCTCTTGGGCATATGTGAAATCCTTCAGGACTCGCTCCCCCCGCAACAGGCAACCGTTTGGAACAAACTCTATACCCAACTCGTCGAAGAGCCGGACAGCGCCCGTATTCGGGATCTTCTCGAAGCCGAGATCAAAAAATCCATCAGGGACAAAGGTAAGACCCTGCTCATTATGCTCGAAAACTTTGACGAGGTCCTGACCAGGCAGATGAAGAAACCGAAGGACGCCGCCGCAATGCGCAAGCTCTTCATGGGCGATAACGGCTGCATGTTGCTCGCCACCGCACCGCTCTACTTCTCCGCCGTAACCGATGTCAGCCAACCCTTCTACGACTTTTTCGATGTCCAACCCCTCGCCAACCTTTCTGAAGAGCAAACGCTGGAAATGATCCGGCTGAATCTGGAATGGGATAAAAAGACGGAACTGCTCGACGGCTTCAGCGATCTCCAACCCAAAATCCTTGCGCTGCATCAAATGACTGGGGGCAACCCGCGCCTGACCATGATGCTCTACGAACTGATCGCCAACGACTCCATCATTTCTGCCCGCGACCAGTTCATGCGCCTGCTCGACCGCATCACTCCTTTCTATCAGGATCGTATCAAGGAAATCCCGCCGCAGGAGCGCGCCATCCTCGAGACCATGGCCAAGATGCGCCGCATCATCAAGACCCCCGCCGCCATCGCCGCCCGCATGCGCATGAGCCAACAACAAACATCAACCCTGCTCAAGCGGCTCACTAAATCAAATTACCTCAAAGTCATGCCCAATCCAGCCGATAAGCGCTCACGCATCTACGTCATCCGCGAGGGATTCTTCGACCTCTGGCTGGCCATGAACCTTTCCCGCGCGGAATATGCGCGCCTCCCCTTCCTCGTCGAGTTTTTCGAGAAGTGGTACCGCAGCCTCGACGAGCGCGAAGAAAAGCGCCGCTCCCTACACGAACTACTCAAGCAATCCGAAAAGAGAGAAGAAGCCGAAACCGCATTGGGCTACCTCTCCGAGATCGGAACTGCGGAGGAAAAAGCCGCCGCAAAAATCGCCCTCGCAAGGGCTCTTTCAGAGCAAGGGGTAAGGGAAAGGGCGGCGGATTATATCGTCGAGCTACAACGCATGGAACTCGATGGCCTCGGCGGATGGATCGTCGACCACGCCCCTCAATGGGCCTCCGACTCAACCGATATCTACGCCGACCTCGAACAAATGATCCAATGCTGGAAAACCCAACGTTCTGGCGACCTGGAAACCTTTTCAAAAGCACTTCAAAAAATAGGAGGAACGCTCAATTATCAAAACTATTCGGAAGCAAAAAGCGAATTTCTGGTGGAGTGCCTGAAACATCTAACTGAGCCAGATGAACGAATTCATCTCCGTCTTATTCTCGCAAAAGTATTTCAAGGAATAGGAAAATGGGATCGGGCAGAAAAACATTTAAAATCAGCACTTCTGGAGGCTGAAGAACAGAACAACTCCAAGAGACTATCACAGGTTTTATCCTATCTCGCATCACTCAATTATCAATTGGCTCGTTATGAGCTAGCCGAACAGCTGATGCGCCGCTCACTTCAAATAGATGAGGTTGAATTAGGCGC
>DAOVNC010000157.1 GCA_030630445.1 Kiritimatiellales bacterium
AAAGCGTCATTTCCTGTTCGTCGGGAGCTTGCAACCGCGAAAGCGTCTTGATTGGTTGATAGAGGCCTACGCGAGTTATGAAAAGAACCAGAGTGGGGAGTACTATAAACTAAGGATTGTCGGTGACGGTGAAATGGGGCGCGCCTTGCGAGCCCGAACTGAGGAACTTGGAATCTCCCGGTCGGTGGAGATCCTGCGCGGCACGACCGACGCCATGAGCTGCGCCGCGTGCCATATTGAAACGGGTCAGCATGGTGCACCCATTGCCTATCACAAAGGACTCCCCCCCGTCCACTTTGAGAAGATGACCTGCACCGCCTGCCATTCCGGTGCAACGCCCGGGGAAGAATCACAACGGGTTCGCACCTCGCGTGCCAATCGCCTCGGCATCTATGGCCGAGCGCAGTGGTTCACCGAGTCGCCCTTCATTATCGAACCCGTTTTCGTGAAGAATACCGATGGAAAGATTGAACCGCGGCGCATGATGTGGCCGGCGTTTTGGGCCTATACCGATGGCATTCCGCTGGATACGGATCTCATTGAACAAGCCGCCATCGGCGTGCTCGACACCGAGCAGCAGGTGGCCGCTATCCTCGCCAAGCTGGCGGGCATGGAAAATGCCATGGGCGAGCCGCTCTATGCCACCGACGGAAAACTCTACCGTCGCAATGCCGACGGAGGGCTAACCCGCGCCGGAAGCATGCACACACCCATGACCTGGCTCTGGAGCACCGAAACCAACATCGTTTCCACCCTTCCCGATTTCGACGTAAACGCCGAAGAGATCGACTATGATGCCGAGGGCGCAATCGTTGCCATCATGGATGCCCTCAAGCCGCTCGAAGTGGTGGTCGTCACGAAGGGCAAACAGTTCGCCAAGGATGCCGACGGCTACCTTGCTGGAACCAACACCACGCTGGAAGCGGGCTGGTACACTCAAGACGGCGCGCCGCTGGTTTCACCGTTCGTGCAGCGCGCCGTGGTCGACACCGTCGGCACGGCGCAGGCGCTCAACGAAGAGCAGGTTGCCCTGATGCTCAAGAAGCTCGGCAACACCGCCTGCTACATTTCCAATGGCCGAAAGTTTTCGCTCAACGACGATGGCGAACTGGTTGACGAAGACCACGAAGCGGCCGCACCGGTTTCGTGGCCAATCGGCCACGATGTGCGGAGTGCCGCACAGTCGCTCGGAGCCAAGGAATGCCAGGAATGCCACTCGGAGGATTCAGCATTCCTGTTCGGAAACGTGACGGCTACCGGCCCCCTCCTGACCGACCGCGCCAAGGTGGTTCCGATGCACGAGTTCCAAGGTTTGGAAAGCGACTTCAACAAGCTGTTTGGCCTCACCTTCAAAGTGCGCAAAGCCTTCAAGACCGCACTGGCGGTTTTCGCCGCGTTGCTCGGCCTGATTGTTTTGGCGGTTGGTCTGCCCGCGTTGTACAAGCTGGTGACCCAACTTGGCGAAAACGATGCTCCGGTCAAGAAGGTGCGGATCGCAATGATCGCCGCGCTCATGGTACTGGCCATCACCGGCTTCGGGTTTGGCTGGCCGATCAGCTATCCGCTCAACGGATTCCCGCTGCTGAGCCATGTCGGCTTCGGTGCGCTCTATGCGATGGCCCTCACCGCTTGGGCGCTGCTTCGCGCACGTTCCGGCGGCAACGTCTGGTTCTGGTTGCTGGTGGTCTGCGGTATTGTCGCGATCCTCAGCATTCTGGTTTCCATGTTTCCGATCCTTGGAACCCATGGGCAGCATGTAGCGATCGTCATCCACCGCATTGCGGCGATCCTGAGTATTGTGGCTGCACTGATGGGCTGCGTTTGCGCCAAGAAAACGGGATAGAAATGAAACTCTGGCTGACGGTAATTCTGGGCATCTGCGCAATGGCGCAGGGGAAGCCGAATATTATTTTGATCATGGCCGATGATGTCGGTTGGGAGGCGTTTGGATGCTATGGCGCGGAGGACTACCAAACGCCCAACATCGATGCCTTGGCGGCCAAGGGCGTGCGGTTTGAGCATTGCTACTCGACTCCAATCTGTACGCCGTCGCGCGTGCAGATCATGACGGGGCAGTACAGCTTCCGCAACTACACGCACTTTGGCTATCTGAATCCAGAGAACAAAACCTTCGGCCACTTGATGCAGGACGCGGGCTATAAAACAGCTATCGCCGGCAAGTGGCAGCTTAACGGGCTCTACAACAACCTGCCGGGCCATGACGACAACACGCGCCCCAACAAGGCCGGGTTCGATGAATATTGCCTGTGGCAGCTGACCCAGGTGGCGGGGAAAGGCGAACGCTTCTGGAGTCCCTTGCTGGAACACAATGGAAAGGTGCTTTCGGCCAAGGAAAACGTGGGCGGGTATGGCCCCGACATCCTGTGCGACTTTATTTGCGATTTCATGGAACGCAACAAGGAGGAGCCGTTCTTTGCCTACTATCCCATGGTACTGGTTCACGACCCGTTCGTGCCAACACCCGATACCATCGGCGATGCCCCGCGCACGCAGGCGGCCAATAAGAGAAACAAAAACAAGAAGGCCAACTTTCAGGCCATGGTCAACTATATGGACAAGCTCGTCGGGCGCATCGTGGCCAAGACCGAAGCGTTGGGCATCGCTGAAAACACGATCATCATCTTTACCGCCGACAACGGAACTCATCCGTCGATCACTTCGCAATGGAACGGCCTGCCAATCAAAGGCGGCAAGGGAGGACTGAAGGATATGGGTACGCATGTTCCGCTGGTGGCCTACTGGAAAAACCACTCCCCCAACGGAAAAGTGCTCGGCGATCTGGTGGACTTTACCGACCTCTACCCCACCCTCGCCGAAGCGGCTGGAATTGAACTGGGCAAGAACGACCCCATCGATGGCACCAGCTTCCTTCCGCAGCTCTGCGGCGAAAAGGGCAATCCCCGCGACTGGGTGCTCTGCCACTACCAACCTTATTGGAACAAGCAGCCCGGCCAGTTTGCACGAACAGAAAAGTATAAACTCTATCGGGACGGGCGTTTCTACACCCCGGTCAGCGACCTCAAGGAGGAGAATGATCTTGCAGATCGCGTGAAGGGAGAACACGGTGCAACCGAATACCGGAAACTCGGGATGGTTCTGGAGGCTTGCCCCCCTGCCCCAACAGAAAAGCAGGGAAAAAACGCTTTGGAGCGTCCGGTCTTTCCAAAATGGAAAAAACTCTAACAGGAGACAACAAACATGAAAAAAAGAATCCTTGCCTTGACCGCAATTGTACTGATGGCTGGAAGCGCATTTTCCAGCGAATGGAAACTCGGCGTGCAGACATGGTCGTTCCGAAAGTTTACCTTCTGCGAAACCCTCGACCAGCTTTCCGCCATGGGCGTGAAATATGTCGAGGCCTATCCCGGCCAGAAGATCGGCGGCGGTGTTGAAGGGAACACGCACTTCACCATGGATGCCGTCACGCGCGATGCGCTTAAGGCCAAGCTCGACGACGCAGGAATCAAGATCGTTTCCTACGGTGTCGTGGGGGGAAAAGACGAGGCCGACTGGCGCAAGCTGTTCGAATTCGCCAAGGCGATGGACATCAAGATCATCAACTCCGAACCAAAGCCGGCAGACTACGACCTGCTCGTGAAGCTCACCAAGGAATACGGCATCGACATCGGCATCCACAACCACGCCAAACCGAACAACCGCTACTGGGACCCGCAGGCCGTGCTTGATGTGGTCAAGGATCGACCCGGCATCTATGCCGCACCGGATAATGGCCATTGGGCGCGTTCGGGCATCAAATCCGTCGATGGCTTCAAGTTGCTCGAAGGGCAGATGATCTCCATCCACCTCAAGGACCAGAAAACCTTTGGTGATCCCGGCAAAAACATTTGCGTGCCATTCGGCACCGGCCTGTGCGACCTCCCCGCCGCGATCAAGGAACTCAAGCGGCAAAAGTATGCCGGGCAATTCATCATTGAATTCGAGTCCAACACCGACAACCCCGGCCCGCACATCAAAAAGTGCGTCGACTGGTTCAACGCCAACGCAAGGTAGTTCGTGGATGCAAATGGTGGAAGCAAAATGATTTGATGCAAAATGGGGATTGAATAGTGCCGATTAAATTAAGTGTTCCGGTTCACCGCATATCCCAAAAGGAGTTTCATGCCGTTGATGAACTGGTTACCCGAATGGCCTTTGATATCCATAATGAATTCGGTCGGTTCTGCGATGAGAAGATCTATCAGCGCGAATTGCTGTACCGGTGCGAAAGCCGGGGGATCAAGGAGGCTTCAGAGGCGGAGATCCGGGTTTCATTCGACACGTTTTCCAAGAGCTACTTTATTGATCTGCTCCTGGACAACTGCATCATCTACGAACTGAAGACGGTCAAGGCCCTCACGGGAGAGCATAGGAAACAGATCCTGAACTATCTGCTTCTGGCAAATCTGGCCCACGGTGCGCTCATCAATTTCCGCCCGGTGTCGGTTCAGCGTGAATTTGCCTCAACCCGGCTCGATGCGGATGATCGATTCAAGGTCGTATTCATTGAAGACCATTGGAAAACCCTGGACGATTGCTCCAGTCGTTTCAGGAACCTGATGGAAAATCTCGTCAAGGAATGGGGTGCATTTCTGGACTCGAATCTTTTTACGGAAGCCGTAACCCATTTTTTCGGAGGGGAAGACCATGTTGTCTCGCCCATTCCGATTATTGAAGAAGATCGAACGCTCGGGTTCCAGAAGGTTCGGCTATTGAATCCGGAAACCTCCTTTACCATTTCCGCAACCACGAAAAATATCGACTACTACCGCAGCCACATCAAACGTTTCCTCGACCATACCCCTCTCAAAGCCGTGCAATGGGTAAACCTCAACCAACATAAAATCGAATTCAGAACTGTGATCTGATTCGTATTTTGCATCAAATCATTTTGCTTATGAACTCTTCCGCACACAGCTTTTCGCACGAGGCGATGACAACGACATTTGAGGTGATCATTGCCGGGCAGGCGCGCGAGTATGCGCGGCAGGCTTCGGCGGCGGCATTCCGCGAAATCGACCATATCGAAAAGCTATTGAACAAATATGACGCAGGTAGCGATGTCGGGCAGATCAATCTGCTCAAACCCGGCGAGTCGGTGCGGGTTGGCATCGAAACACTGGAGTGCATGGAAAGAGCCATCTGGGCGCACACCGTTTCCGGGGGATTGTTCGATCCCACCGTCGGAACCGGTTTCCAATGGCTGGATATCGACCGTACCCACTTTTCCATCGGCTGGAAAAAAGATGCTGCCGTGGATGTGCAGACAGGCCGCTGTGAGTCGCGTTCCGCGCCAACGCGGTCACGCGAAAAGTCCGCACCACAGCTCGACCTCGGCGGCATCGGCAAAGGTTTTGCCATCGACAAGGCGGCGGAGGTGCTGGCCGACTGGGAGGTGAAAGAGGTGGTCATCAACGGCGGAACCAGCACGGTGTTGGCTCTGGGTAAGGAGTGGAACCTCGGGGTTGGCGGACCATGGGGAGAAAAGGTGGGGCTCACCACCATCACGCTCAAGAACCAGGCACTGAGCGGTTCCGGCACGGAGGTCAAGGGCAAGCATATCGTCAATCCAAAGACGGGCAAGCCAGCACGGCGGCATCTGGCCGCCTGGGCCATCCATCCGTCGGCCGCAACCTCGGACGCGCTCTCGACGGCGTTCATGATGATGGCCCCGGAAAAGATTGCGCAACTGTGCGCAACGAACCCGGGTACGGGTGCTTTTGTGGTGTTGCAGGATGAATCGCTAGTGAAAATAGGTGTCTAAAATATACAACCGCCGGCGTTATATATACGAGACACTTGGTTATTACTGAGTATAGTTGCGCTTTTAACAGGAGGAAAAACAATGAAGACAAACTTGAAGATAGCATCCGTGGCCGCGCTGGCGGCCGTCATTGCCGGTTCCGCGATTGCGGAGGAAATGGTTAAGCTAAAAATCGAACTACCCAAGCCGTTGTTTGCCGGTACGCCGAAAAGCATCAAGACACCCAATCTGGAGCGCAAGGCCGTCATTCCGGAAATCATGGTTCCGGCAGGCACCAAGAACCTTGCATCCGAAATGGAAGTGACCGGCTCCGACGACTTTCCCGTGATTGGCGAGCTCGAATACATTACCGACGGCGACAAGGATGGTGCGGACGGCAGCTATGTCGAACTCGGCCCGGGCGTGCAGTGGGTGCAGATCGATCTCGGCGCACAGAAGACCATCTATGCCGTCGCCCTCTGGCACTACCATGCCCAGGCGCGCGCCTACCGCGATGTCATCATCCAAGTGGCCGACGATGCCGACTTCACAACCAACGTCCAGACTCTTTTCAATAACGACCACGACAACTCCGCCGGCAAGGGAATCGGAAAGGACAAGGAATACATTGAAACCAACAAGGGCAAGCTGGTCGATGCCAAGGGCGCGAAAGGACAATTCATTCGCCTCTATTCGGCAGGCAGCACCGGCTCCGACATGAACCACTATATCGAAGTGGAAGTGTTCGGGAAATAGCAACCACTCGCTTTTAACGGAAGGAAAACATCATGAATACCAATCTGAAGATTGCGTCCATAGTCGTGTTGGCAGTCGTTATTTCCAGCTCCGCGATTGCGGCGGAAACCACGAAGTTGGATCTCGGGAAACCCCCAAGGAAGCTGATCGTGGGTACACCAAAACCCAGCAAATCTTCCAATCTGGAGCGCAAGGCCGTCATTCCGGAAATCCTAGTTCCGGCGGGCACTACAAACCTTGCAGCTGACATGGTCGTGACCGGCTCCGACGACTTTCCCGTGATTGGCGAGCTCGAATACATTACCGATGGCGACAAGGATGGCGCGGACGGCTCCTACGTTGAATTGGGTCCGGGCATTCAGTGGGTGCAAATTGATCTTGGCGCAAAGAAAACCATCTACGCCATTGCCCTCTGGCACTATCATAAGGATGAACGCGTCTACCGCGATGTCATTATCCACGTGGCCGACGATGCCGACTTTACCAAAAACGTGCAGACCCTTTTCAACAACGACCACGATAACTCGGCTGGTCTGGGCATTGGCAAAGACAAGGAATACATCGAAATAAACATAGCCAAGCTGATCGATGCCAAAGGCGTGAAAGGACAATTCATCCGCCTCTATTCCGCTGGGAGCACGCATTCCGACATGAACCACTACATCGAAGTGGAAGTGTTCGGAAAGTAGCAGCCAATCCTTTGGATTGGAAATCCTAGACGAATCCCAAAGACCGAAACGGTGTTTGGGGTTTTGTTTTTGGTGGTTGATTAGTGTTTGGGATTTAGAAATTAGAGATTAGGATTTGCGCTTATGAAATGGATGTCCATTTTGTTTCTACTGGCCCTCGTTGCCGGAGCGGCATTGCGCCTGCCCAAGCTGGCGGACCGACCACTGCACCACGACGAGGCGAACCAGGCCTATCGTTTCGGGATGCTGCTGGAAGAAGGGTCCTATACATACGATGCCGACGACCACCACGGCCCGACGCTCTACTACCTCACCCTCCCCATCGCCTGGCTGACTGGCGCAGAAACCTTTGCCAAAACCAGCGAAACCACCTATCGCATCCTGCCGGTTCTCTTTGGCATCTTGCTGATTCTCTGCACGCCCCTGCTCCGTAGCGGGGTGGGATGCATTGCAGTGCTGGCCGCCGCGCTGTTCACCGCCATCTCCCCGGCCATGGCCTACTACAGCCGCTTCTACATCCAGGAGATGTCGCTCGTCTTCTTCACTTTCCTCGCACTCGCCGCAGGCTGGCACGCCTGGCATGGCGGATCGCGTAGCTGGGCGGTCGTCTGCGGGCTATCGCTCGGGCTCATGTTCGCCACCAAGGAACCCGCCGTCATCGCCTATGCCTCCATGTTTGGCTCCGCCCTGCTTTGCGC